>JANXME010000214.1 GCA_025354785.1 Actinomycetes bacterium
TGTAAATCCCCCGGCTCTGCCTTCGAAGGTTCAAATCCTTCACCCGCCACCACTTCTTTGGGAACTCATCGAATATTGGGGTATAGCCTTTCGAAATGGCTCAAATGTACGACGTACTTATTATCGGGGCAGGCCATAACGGATTAGTTGCCGCTTGTTATTTGGCTTTGGCCAATAAGAAGGTTTTGATACTGGAATCCAGCTCTGAAATCGGAGGAGCCACACTTAGCGCTCGAGCTTTCGAAGGTATGGAAGCCAACATTTCGCGATACTCATATCTGGTCTCACTCCTGCCAGATCGAATTTTAGAAGATCTATCCATAAGTTTTGAAACGAGAAGTCGGAGAATCTCCTCTTACACGCCGACATATTTTGATGGTGAAGATACGGGTTTGCTAGTGGAACGGCTCTTAGGAGATGAGAGTGAAAGAAGTTTTCATGGTTTAGTGGAGGACCACTCCGAACTTGAGCAGTGGGAAAAGTTTTATGGTGACATTCATAAATTGGCCAAAGTATTAGCCCCTACTTTGCTGCAACCGCTCCTAACTCGCGGTGAAATGAGAGAGTTAGCTGTGAGTGCCGGCCATGAAGAAATATGGAAGGCGATCATTGAGACTCCAATTGGCGCCACCATTCGCGAACGCTTTAAAAGTGACTTGGTAAGGGGCGTTGTGCTGACTGATGCGCTGATTGGAACATTCGCCCCCGCCGATAGCTCAGTGGCCAATAAATGCTTTCTCTATCATCTAATCGGAAATGGTTCGGGTGAATGGAAAGTTCCATTGGGTGGTATGGGTGAACTGATTAACAAATTGTCTGCGCGTGCCCTGGCACTGGGGGTAGAGATTCGCACGAACTCAAAGGTAACCAGAGTAAAGGCAAATGAAGATTGTGTTTCGGTAGCGGTCAGTGGCGGCGCCGAGATTCAATGCAATTATCTCGCCGCAAATTGTGCACCGCAGGTCTTGGCCGAGATTATGGGCACCCCATCTGCTAATTCACTCCCAGGCTCACAATTGAAAATCAATATGCTCTTGAAAAAGCTTCCCCGTCTTAAGAGTGGGATTGATCCCCTGAAAGCTTTTGGCGGAACCTTTCATATTGATGAGGGATATATTCAGTTAGAGCAGGCATACAGTCAAGCCTTAACTGGAAATATTCCCGACGTCATTCCGGCGGAAATGTATTGTCACACTATTAGTGATCCCAGCATCCTTTCAGCCGAGCTCAAAGCTAAGGGTTATCAAACCCTGACGTTATTCGCTCTTCACCTGCCGTATGCGCTTTTTTTGGAAAATAATGAAAAGACCAAGACTCTTGTTTTGTCTAGACTGTTTGCGCAGTTAAACGCCTATTTGATTGACCCTATTGAAGATTGTCTTGCAATGGATGCCAATGGCCAGGGCTGTGTGGAGGTCAATTCCCCGGTCGATCTAGAGGCAACTTTGGCCATGCCACTGGGAAACATATTTCACACAGGTTTGGATTTTCCATTTAAAGATTCTGAAAGCGACCAGCGCTGGGGCTCCGAAACCGTTTACAAACGGGTATTTATCTGCGGAGCAGGTTCATTGAGGGGTGGAGGAGTGAGTGGAATAGGTGGCCATAATGCCGCCATGGCAATTTTGGAATGCATTCAGAGCCCCACTTGGGTCTAATTCGAACCGTAGACTCGCTGCGTGAATTCATCGACTCCGCCAGAGTTGCAAAAGTGGGAGTTGGGACCTGTCGCACTTTTGATTGCAGGGTTGATGTTTATGGAAACTCTCGACGCCACGGTGCTACCTACCGCCGCGCCAACGATTGGGCGTGAATTTGGCGTGACATCATCCCAAGTTGGAATATGCATAACTGCATATTTGACGAGCATGCTCGTCTTGATTCCAGTAAGTACTTGGTTTCTAGAAAGATGGGGAAGTCGCAAAGTTCTCTTCGGTGCAATTATTCTCTTTACTATCGCCTCAGCGCTATGCGCGGCTAGCACAAACTTGACGCAACTCACGGCTATGCGAATCCTGCAAGGCGCGGGTGGGGCCATGATGGTTCCGGTTGGCCGATTTGTGGTCTTACGGTCGACGGATAAGTCCAACATTATTAGGGCGATTGCTTATCTAACTTGGCCGGCGCTCTTTGCTCCAGTGATTGCTCCGGCGCTAAGCGGATTCCTAATTACTTACGCATCTTGGCCCTGGATCTTTCTAATCAATGTCCCGCTAGGCGCAATTGCTCTGCTTACAGCTATCAAGATCCTTCCGCATGAAGAAATTGGAAGTGGCGCGAAATTAGATTGGAGCGGCTTTTATGGAACAACGATCAGCCTCGGCTCTCTGGTCATCGGTGCTGCAGAGCTAGGTAAACCTAATTCGTCGTCGCTCTTAACCCTTGCTCTTTTCACCATTTCAGTGGTCGTTGGCGTTCCAACCATCCGACACATGTTCAGCGCTTCAACACCTTTGATTGGATTGAACGCGCTCCGTATTCGCACCTTCCGTTCTGCTAGCTCGGGAGGCGGCATCTTTCGCAGCGCGCTCCATACTGTTCCATTCTTATTGCCTCTGCTTTTCCAGGACAAATTTGGGTGGAGTCCAGGAAAGACTGGAAGCGTTGTTCTACTACTCTTTGTGGGCAATATTGGATTCAAACCTTTTACAACTCCCATACTTAAGAGATTTCGATTTCGCTCGATCTTGATTGTTACCTGCTTGGCTTCGGCCGCGACGGTAACTGCTTTAGTCGGCCTGCGTTCAACAACGCCAACCTGGATAATCGCTATCGTTCTGATTTCAAGTGGATGCTTTAGGTCTTTAGGTGCCACTTGTTACAACACGATTACCTTTGCCGATATCGAACAGCCCCTAATGAGAGAGGCGAATATTCTGGCCAACATAGTCGGTCAATTGACCCAAGTGCTTGCCGTTGCCTTTGCGGTAATTTCTTTGAAAATAGGAAGTCAACTTTTTGGAACTTCATATGAATTTTCATTTGCTTTGTGGGTGGTAGTGGCCTTAATGCTCTACGCCGCCGCTGAGGCGGTGCGTTTGCCCCACCATGCGGGTGATTCGATTCGCTAAGTTTGCAGCACCTGCCTTCAAATTGACTTGAATATCTCCTGCGCTCGCGTA
Source organism: Actinomycetes bacterium (assembly GCA_025354785.1). GTDB lineage: Bacteria > Actinomycetota > Actinomycetes > Nanopelagicales > Nanopelagicaceae > QYPT01. The sequence goes on from JANXME010000214.1 coordinate 3,123, forward strand.
GGAGAGGGATAAGAGGATTGAGTTCCAAGTCGGGTGACGCTATCGCTGGCGCAGGCGCAACCCAGTGCAATTGCTCTCTCCTCACTCATTCCATTTGCAATGCCAACTGAGAAAGCGCCCACAAAGGCATCACCCGCCCCCGTGGTATCGACTGCTTTTACGACAGGAGCGCTTACACGATGTATTTCTCCGCCCTTCGAAGTGAAGACTGCCCCCTTCTCTCCCAAGGTAACAATTAGGCGACATCTAAGGGATCTGGCCAACTCAGAAATAATTTCATCACTCTCCGGTGCTAACCCCAACGGGTGCATTCCGGCAAATTCGCTCTCATTGGGAATTATCCAATCACTTAAGCCAATGAGTTCAAGGGAGAGCGCTTCAAAGGGCGCCGGGTTGAGTACGGTGGTTGCTCCGTGTCGGCGCGCGGTCTTAAATGCAGAAATCGTTACAGATTGACGAATTTCAAGTTGACCGATAACAATTTGATACCCTAGCAAAACCTCCAAAGCCGAAGCAGCTTGTTCTGCCGTCATCTGATGGTTGGCGCCAGGGACGCAGATTATGCGGTTTGTTCCATCGGGCTCCACCCAAATTGGCGCCACCCCGCTGGCTCCTGGAGCGCGGGCTACAAAAGAGGTATCAATACCTTCTTTTTTGAAGTTTTCCAGAGTAGTGTCACCAAATACATCATCCCCAAGAGTGTTGACCATCGAGATTTGGGCACCCAAACGGCGCGCCATTACGGCCTGGTTGGCACCCTTACCGCCAAAGCCGAGTGCAAAGCTATCCCCGATCACCGTTTCGCCAGCGTTTGGCACTTTCTTTGTATAAGTGATCATGTCCATCATCGTGCTACCAACGACCACTACATGCGGCTGGACCGACATAAACCCCTCATTAAATTAATTATTGTCAAATAAGTCCTTTATCCATGGATGCTCAATCACGTGCTAGACACAAATCTACTCCGCGCGATAGGTTATCCGCAATCTCTCGCAGAAAACTCGTAGACAAAAGGAGAAATACTGAATGCAAAAGAAACCTCTAGGGCGTTGGGGAGCACTCGTCGTTGCTGTCAGCCTCATAGCCACCGTGCTTACAAGTGGTAGCGCAGCCAATGCTGCGACCAATGCCAGCAATGCTAAGGCAACCATTGCAATTGCTTACGACTTGGGTGGCCGTAGCCAACCAGGTTTTAATCAACTGGCCTATGTTGGCATAAAGCCACTTCTTGCCAAGAATAAGAATCTAAAGTTAATTGAAGCTCAAGCCTCGCTTTCTGACACCGATGATGTTCGAGCAGAACGTCTGCGGTTAATGGTTAAAGCAGGAGCAAATCCAATTATTGCAGTTGGGTTCCTTTATGCGGCACCGCTGACAAAGGTTGCAAAAGAGTTTCCAAAGGTAAAATTTGGAATTGTTGATGATGGATCAATTACCGCTCCTAACGTAAAGGGAATCCTCTTCAAAGAAGAAGAAGGTTCATTCCTAGTTGGAGTAGCGGCTGGGCTGAAGTCCAAGACCGGAAACGTCGGCTTTATCGGTGGAGTAAAGATTCCACTTATCCAGAAGTTCGAAGCTGGCTTTATCGCCGGAGCGAAAGCCGCTAATCCAAATATTGTGGTTCAGTCGACTTACATCTCGAATCCACCTGACTTCTCAGGCTTTAATGATCCAGCAAAGGGCAAAGAAGCCGCTCTAGGAATGTTCCAGAATGGGGCTGACGTTATTTACTCAGCCGCTGGAGGAACAGGCGCTGGTGCACATCAAGCCGCTTTTGAGCAGAAGAAGATGTCTATCGGTGTAGATGCTGACGAGTACAAGTATGCGTCAAATGCAGCGTGGAAGAGCGCAATTATTACTTCTATGTTGAAGCGCGTTGATGTTGGCTGCGCGAAATTCGTCACTGACGTACTTTCTAACAAGTTTAAGGCCGGCAATGAGACCTTTGGCTTGAAGAATAATGGCGTTGGATACACAACATCTGGCGGCATGATCAACGATATAACTGCCAAGATCGATGCCTATGCCAAGAAAATCGCAGCTGGCACCATCGTGGTTCCAACTGTTCCTGCTTAACCATCAATAACTAGTTGTCTCGGTGGCGGGCTCAATCTAGAGCCCGCCACCGATTCAATGTATTTAAGGGTATTTAAGGTAATTAAGGTAGTTAAGAGTCAGAATCGAAACTTGATGAGTCGAAGGGCCAAATAGTGAGTTCGGTTGTAGAGATTCGAGGAGTAGCAAAACGGTATCCAGGTGTGGTTGCCAATCACGATGTCAATTTGCAAGTTGAAAAGGGCACCATCCACGCCATTATTGGCGAAAATGGCGCCGGCAAATCTACTCTTATGAAGATTCTTTATGGAATGGTCAAACCCGATGAAGGTTCTATCTCGGTTGAAGGGCAACAACTCTTACTAAAAAGCCCACAAGATGCGATCGCCGCCGGTATTGGAATGGTTCACCAACACTTTATGTTGGCAGATAATGCCACTGTTCTTGAAAATGTAATTCTTGGAAGTGAACCGACCAAGTTCGGCATCGTTATTCAATTCGATCAGGCTCGACAGAAGTTGCTAGAGATTGCACAGCAATACGGACTGGATATAGATCCAAATCAAAGTGTTTCAGAGCTTGGAGTTGGTGGTAGGCAACGAGTTGAAATCGCAAAAGTACTTTTCCGTGGGGCTAAAATCCTAATTCTGGATGAACCAACTGCGGTGCTAGTTCCGCAGGAGGTAGACGAGCTTTTCGATAACCTTAAGGAACTTACTAAGAATGGGCTAACGATTTTATTTATTTCACATAAACTTGATGAAGTCCTCTCTATTTCAGATGACATTACGGTAATGCGTCAAGGCACAACGGTGGCGTCCCTTAAGCCCAGCCAAACTACGAAAAAGCAGATGGCCGAGCTCATGGTCGGCGGCGAACTTCCCGCTCCGCGAACGGGTGAAAATCGCACTTCAGATGTGAAAGTTTTAGATATCAAGGAAGTCTCCTATCGCCGCTCTGATGGCCGGGAAATTCTGCATAATGTGAATCTGGATCTTTTTGGGGGAGAAATCTTGGGACTGGCCGGCGTTGAAGGAAATGGTCAATCTGAGTTAATTGAATTGGTGCTTGGATTGATAAAGCCCAGCGCTGGAAGCATTTTGGTACTTGGTCAGGACACTGCCACCACGACTACTCGCGAAATTCGAGACTCTGGCGTTGGCTACATTCCCCAAGATCGCTCTCGAGATAGCCTGCTTATGGGTGCGGCGCTTTGGGAGAATCGCATATTGGGACACCAAGCGACGGCGCCTATGGCGAAGGGGTTATGGATAGATAAAGAGGCCGCGAAAGCGGATTCGGAGCGAATTGTCCGTGAATACGATGTGCGCACGCCTGGGATTAATGTCATGGCTAACGCCCTTTCGGGTGGCAATCAACAGAAATTTATTGTTGGCCGTGAGATGAGTAGCAGCCCTAAGTTGATCGTGGCTGCTCTACCGACCCGCGGAGTAGATGTTGGAGCGCAAGCGATTATTTGGGATCGTTTGGTGGAAGCACGAATTGCCGGAGTCGGGGTTCTCCTAATATCGGTTGATCTGGATGAAATATTCTCGCTCTCCGATCGCATTGCGGTCATATACAACGGCCAAATAGTTGCGGTGCTGGACCCGCGAAAAACAACACCGGAAGAACTTGGGCTGGCAATGACAGGAGCAAAATCAGCATGACGAGGAAGAGAATTTTTTGGGCGATGATTGCCCCAGCAAGTGCAATTGCGACCTCTTTGATCTTTGTAAGTGGAATTTTGTTGCTAAAGGGTGCGAATCCATTTTCAGTCTTTCACCTTTTGATCTCTTATGGCTTTGATCCCCGCAACGTCGTATCAGAACTCAATCAAACGGTGGCATATTACTTGGCTGGCGTGGCGGCTGCTATCGGGTTCAAGATGATGCTCTTTAACATCGGAATCGATGGACAGTACCGGTTAGCGGTCTTCTTTGCCGCAGTTGTTGGCGGAGCTCTTCATCTTCCA
>JANXME010000229.1 GCA_025354785.1 Actinomycetes bacterium
AAAATTCGAATTCTGGGACCGAAAGAACCGGCAACCGATGAGGTGGAGAGGTAAGAATCCACTCCAGATCGATGGCTTAGAGCAATTACAACATCATCATCTGATGCTCCCCGTACAGATCGAACCGACGAATATTTCAAGTCGGCCGGACCGAACCAATCGAGAGCTTGGGAAATTAAATGTGATTGTAAATCCAGAAGCAATCCCCCGCCTTCTTGTGGCGTAAGACCTTCGCGCCAAGAGCCTGGTGTTAGATCGGGTCGAAATCTTTCGTATCGCGAATCAAGGCGGAATATTTTGCCGAGTAGACCTTCGGCCATTACTCGCTTGATTGTCAAGGCGTCGCTGTCCCACCGACGGTTGAAAAACACCGTAACTGGCACCGCCATTTCCTCTGACAACGAAATTATCGAATTTGTCTCCGCCAGCGTGCGGCCCATCGGTTTATCAACCACGACAGGAATTCCGGCCCGAAGACCAACCATCGCCTGCTCGGCATGTACCAAGTTTGCCGACGCGACCACTAAGAGATCTAGCGGATGCGCAACAAGAGCTTTGATATCTGCAACTATTTTTGCTTCCGGAAAGTCTGCACGAGCTTGTGCCACGCGTGCTGGATCTTTTGTCAAAATCGCATGCACGTCATATCCGGCACCTCTTAACAAGGGACCATGAAAAATGCGACCGGCTAATCCATAGCCAGCAATCCCGACCCGTAAAGGATGTGTCATAGGCGATCTTGAAGTTTAGACGGCCACCATATTTTGCTTCCGATATCGTGAACCAAAGACGGTACCAATAACGACCTGACAATAATTGTGTCAAGAAGAACGCCAAAGCTGACCGCAAACCCAAGTTCGGCTAAAAATACCAGCGGTAAAATTCCAAGGACTCCGAAAGTTGCGGCCAGTACGACACCAGCCGATGTAATTACTCCGCCTGTGACTGTCAATCCCTTTATGACTCCAGCCCGAGTTCCGATTTTCCCACTTTCTTCCCGCACTCGAGTCATCAAAAAGATGTTGTAATCAATGCCCAGCGCCACGAGAAATACAAAGGCAAAGAGCGGGAATGAGGTATCTGCGCCTGGAAAATGGAAGATGTTATGAAAGACCAACTGACAAACTCCCAAAGTTGCGGCATAGGACAAGATTACGCTGACAAGCAACAAACCAGCAGCCGCAATACTTCGCAATAAAAGTGCCAATATCAAACCTATTAGCAGTAGCACCACCGGAATGATCAGGCGATTATCACGTCTGGAAGATTGATCTATGTCGTAATAAACCGCAGTTGTGCCACCCACCAAAATAGTGGGATCAATTGCTTTAACTGCGGCCCGAATTGCGGGGACTAGATCGCGCGCTTCCACAGAATCGGGAGCCTTTGCCAGAGTCGCATTTAGGATTGCCCGACCGTCAATCACTTTTGGCGCCCCGCCCGTGCGCATCACTTCCACATTGGTGACACCAGGGACACCTCGAAGGGCTGCCGAAACTGCCTCTATCTGATCGACCTTGACTACAACTTCAGTCGGCTCGCCTTGGCCACCCGGGAAATGCTTTAGCAATAATTCTTGCCCCACGACCGATTCGGGTCGAGTTGTAAATGATTCGGCAGTGGATAGCCCTTGCGTCTTCAAGGTGGTAGCGAATCCTGCCAATACCAAAAGACCAGTAGCGGTCACAATCCAGATACGACGCGGTCGCCTGGCAACAGTCTTCCCAACCGTTGCCCAGATCCCCGATAAATTTGCATCTACATCATCAAATCGCGGAATCCGCGGCCAGAAAATCCAACGTCCAAATACCACCAATAGCGCGGGCAAAAAGGTCAGAATGGTCACCATCGCAGCCACAATTCCGATTGCGCCAATTGGACCTAGACCACGGTTTCCAGAGAGTTGGCTCAGTAGCAGAACCAGCAAACTAACGGCAACGGTGGAACCCGAAGCTAAGATCGGTTCAAATACGCCACGATAGGCAGAACGCATCGCATCGAATCGGGAATGATGATGGTGCAACTCTTCGCGATAGCGCGCTATCAGAAGTAGCGCATAATCGGTTGCAGCGCCTAAAACCAAGATGGTCAGAATTCCCTGAGATTGGCCATTCACGGTAATAAATCTATGTTTGGCCAATAAATAAATTATTCCGCCTGCGGTGGAAAGCGCAAAAATGGCAGAGAGAAGTGGCAATATCCAGAGTACGGGCGATCGATAAACGAATATTAAAATGATTGAGACGACTCCCAGAGTTGTAAATAGAAGACTGGAATCTATTCCGCCAAAGGCTCCAAAAAGATCCGCGAGTAACGCTGCAATCCCGGTAACATGTACGACAAAACCATTATCTTTACCCCAGGCATTCATGTCATCCCTGATGGTTTTTATCATCGCAGTCAATACGGGCTTGCCATCATCCATCGTCACCCCCGCGCCTGTATAAAGCACGGGGAGATTTATTAATATGGCTTTTCCATCTGGCGCGGGGAAAGCGCTTAGTGGAACCGTTGCCGAAAGATATTTTGAAAGTGGTGTACCCGTGTCCAGAGTGCCTTTGTACTTACTCAAGTACATGATGTGCTTTGCCGGCAGCGTCTGCAGATGCTGATTAATTAGCGCCAATTTGGCGACATCCACGGAACCTTCCAAAAGAACTAGCGCCGGAAGTTGGGTCTTATCTGCGTTCGAAAATTTTTCGATTAGTTTGGAAGCCTTCGTAGATTCCGCGCTACCTGGCAAGAAGGCAGCATTGTCATTCTCTTGTACCGAAGTCAGCTTTCCAAAGAGAGGTCCAAAGACTCCACTTGCCCCAAACCAGATAAAGATGACGAGAATGGAGGCCCAGAAGGGTCTGCGAAAGCCTTTCTGTTTTTTTTTACCGGAGGAGTCGCCAGAGGAGACAGGGGAATATTCCGTGGTTTCGGACACGATATTTGAAGCCTTTCGTCGGTTTACGCTAAAATTTGCACTTTTTTACGCCCTAGGCACCCTTTTCCTTCGCCATTGGGATTTCATCCGCCAAGACTACCTTTAGGCTTAGCAAGTGCCAATACTGATGTCATCGAACCCACCCCTACTCCAGAGTGAGAGTGCTGGCACGAATTCGCTGCCGAATTCCGTTCCGATCGCCTTTGCCCGAAGCGGGGCAATCGATTACGAGAAAGCTTGGCAGATTCAGCGCACCGTTCATGCAGAGGTAGCCGCTGGCACTCGCCCTAACACTTTGATGCTCTTAGAACATCCTTCGGTCTATACCGCTGGACGACGCACTTTAGATTTCGAAAAACCCAACGATGGCACCCCAGTCATTGATGTTGATAGAGGGGGGAAAATTACCTGGCACGGCCCTGGCCAGATCGTCGGCTACCCAATTGTGCGCCTAGCTAAGCGCCACGATGTGGTCGGATTTGTCCGCGAAATTGAGACCGCCTTAATTGCTGCCTGCGAGGAATTTGGAATTGCCGCCGAAAGATATTGCGAAAGGTCTGGCGTTTGGTTGCGCGACGAAAAGGGCGACCGCAAAATTGCGGCGATTGGGATTCGCTTTGCTAAAGGGGTAACCATGCATGGCTTTGCGCTCAACGTGAACCCGGATTTGACGGCCTTTGATCGCATCATTCCATGTGGTATCCCCGATGCCGAAGTTACTTCCATGTCTAAAGAATTGGGCCACGAAATTACTTTGGCAGAAGTGGTTCCCGTGGTGGAACGCCACATCTACGAAGCCCTGGTTCGGGTAAGCGCATGACTTCGGCCCCAGACGGTCGCAAATTATTGCGTATTGAAGCGCGTAATGCTCAGACTCCCATAGAACGCAAACCAGATTGGATTAAGACGCGTGCCAATATGGGACCTGAATACACCAGACTCCGTTCGCTAGTAAAAACCGAAGGTCTGCACACCGTCTGCCAAGAGGCGGCTTGTCCAAATATTTTTGAGTGTTGGGAAGATCGCGAGGCTACATTCCTTATTGGTGGTGAAGCCTGCACTCGTCGATGCGACTTCTGCAATATCGATACCGGCAAGCCGCTTCCGCTGGATCGCGATGAGCCACGCAGAGTGGCTCAATCAATTGCAACGATGGATTTGCGCTATGCAACAATTACCGGCGTCGCTCGCGATGACCTGGAAGACGAAGGAGCCTGGCTCTATGCCGAAACTATTCGCATGGTCCATGAGGTAAATCCTGGAGTTGGGGTTGAAATGCTGGCGCCAGATTTCAGCGGCCACGCCCATTTGCTCAACCAAGTTTTTGAAACTCGCCCTGAAGT
>JANXME010000253.1 GCA_025354785.1 Actinomycetes bacterium
TGTACTTATCGGATTTGTTTTCGTTCACACCTTTACCCCATTTCTGCTGCTCTCAATTTTGATCGGAGTGGTCTCTTCAATTGGACGCACCCTGCAACAGGCGACCATTGCTCGTTTAGGCACTGGCGAAGTGCGCGTGAAGTTGCGCGCATATCTGCGGGCGGTTACCAACTTGGGGTTGGGGCTAGGAACGGTTTTTGCTGGATTTGCTTTGGCCATCAATACTGGCACGGGCTACGTCACCATGCTCTTGCTTGACGCTCTCACTTTTTTTGTCACGGCTGTAATTTGGCGTCGACTTCCATACGCTCCACCTACAGTCGAACGGGGAGAACCATTCACCTTCGAAGCGCTTAAGGATCAAAAGTATCTGGGCGCGACCCTTCTCAATGGCATCATGTCCCTGCATTTCATTATCCAAAGCGTGGCAATTCCGCTTTGGGTTGTTAGAGAGACGAATGCGCCACGTTGGTGGGTTTCGATAATTATGTTGGTAAACACCATCTCCGTTGTGCTATTCCAAGTAAGAGCAAGTCGAGGTTCCGGGGATGTAAAAGACGGCGCACGAATGTTTTCCAGAGCAGGTCTATTGATTGCCGTGACCTGTCTCTTCTATGCAATCTCTTCTGGCGTCTCGGCGATATTGGCCTCTGTAATTCTGGTGCTGGCCAGCCTCATCCATGTTGCTGGCGAGTTGATTGGGTCAGCCGGATCTTGGAGTATCGGATTCGGGTTAGCCGACGAAAAGCATCAAGGACAATATCAAGGGGTTTTTTCGCTGGGTTGGGGTTTGGGCGGCGCCTTTGGGCCTGCAATTGTGACGGCCCTTGCCATCGGTATGGGAAGAATAGGTTGGGTAATACTTGGTGCTATTTTTTCTATAACGGGGCTCTTAATGTGTCGCCTCGTTACCGGCTCTTGGTCTATGAGCCGGTAACGAAGCAACAAGTTGATCTCTGATTTGATCGCTTTGCGCTATAGGTTGTTATCTCGATAGTACTTGCGCCAAATCAGCCGATGAATTGGGATTAGGCGTGGTAATCGATTTATATACGGCAACTTTGGCATAAAGACGAATGCCAAGGTGAGGATCATTATCATGAGAAATATCTCGGCATCCGCGTTTTCAGATGACTTAAATGGTTCCACTTGATACCAGAGCGAGAAGAGCCAGAGCCAGGATTGACCTGGATAAGAACCGGTCTCGTTCATCATTCCCCATTGGTCGCCATGCAGATGCTGAGCCGCGCCCAGTTCATCAAAGTATCCGCCATCGGCCAAGAAGAGCATCGGCTTGGTGAAATCGCTTGGATATGGTGTCACGGTCGTGGTAAGTAGCCCATCCAAAACATTTGACTGCGCCAATGCAAGTAGCCCAGAAGCCATTGTGGGCACGGGACCGAATGTGTCGCCCGCAGTTTCAACTTTTCCTGGATCGCCAGCTTTCTCTATCGCTGCTGTATATTTTTCCACCCATGAACTTTGTTGCGCTTCTGGAGCAGCTTTCCATTGTGCCAATGCCGCCAATACTGCGACATCCTTGCTAAAAGCAAGTGGGTCGGAAACAAAATCCACGGCAGGATTTACCGGAATCGTGACTCCGGCCAGCTTCTGTAACTTGAAAGGTCCAAGTTTCAAACCTTCGCCGGCCTTGTTGTATGGAGGCCCGTAGGATGCGCTAATTGTGGTTCCAGCTAGTTCTCCAACAGTTGTCGTAATGAAATCAGATGGCGCTTTATTTGCCCACTCTTGCAAGGTTACTGCTGGTTCATCAGGAGAACTCAGAATCGCAGAAATTCCGCCGATGAGAACGGTCACGACCACTAACGCGATTACGAATTCCTTTACTAAGTCGTAGGGGCGCTTTGGTCCACTCCATTTGGCTAGATCGACATTGCGTTCTTTACTCATTTCGCACCTCCAGAAATCTCAATAGCGTCTAATGGAGGAACGACCCCACGTCGCCGCACCAAAATCACGTGCCAGACAGCGATCAATCCGACCACCAAAGGCAATAAAGAAACGTGAAGCAATATTGCCTGCCCCGTGTTGAGAGTATTAAAAAAGGAACCTATTCCAACTGAGTTCAAGCCGTCTTTAGATTGCGTAGCAATCCATTGAGAATCAAAATTCCATTGAATTAGGTATCCAGTAAATCCGGTGGCAACAGACGCTAAGAAGGCAATCGCTCCCGAGATCCAAGTCATGAAGCGACGTCCACGCCATGCCGCCATCCAGAACTTTC
>JANXME010000342.1 GCA_025354785.1 Actinomycetes bacterium
CGGTCTTACCCGCGCTTTTGGCGGAACGTTTCTAGTATTCAGCGATTACATGCGACCTGCGGCACGCCTTGCTTCATTAATGCATTTAGGGAGTACCTTCATCTGGACCCACGATTCGATTGGTCTAGGAGAAGACGGCCCCACCCATCAGCCGATCGAACATATTGCTGCGCTGAGATCGATTCCAGGTTTGGCAGTAATTAGACCCGGCGATGCAAACGAAGTAGCGGTGGCTTGGCGTGAAATTATTCGCCGCGATGCACCATGCGCCTTGTTGCTTTCCCGCCAAAATTTGCCAGTTATGGATCGCACAATCTTTTCGGCCAGCGATGGAGTTGCGCGTGGTGCCTATATATTAATAGAGGGATCTCGGGCTCCACAGGTCATTTTAATTGCGACCGGCTCCGAAGTTGCCCTTGCGGTAGCGGCCCACGCCGAATTGGAGAGTCTAGGGATAGCCACAAGAGTGGTTAGCGCACCTTGTTTAGAATGGTTCGACGAAGAAGATGGGCAGTATCGCGAGCAGGTAATACCCACAAATGGGCCTCTACGAATTAGCATCGAGGCAGGAATTGCCCAGGGTTGGCGCAACTACATTGGTGACTCGGGAACGTCAATCAGCATTGAACACTTTGGCGCTTCGGCTTCGGCGCCAGTTCTTTTCACCGAGTTCGGTTTTACCGTCGACCACGTGGTCTCTGAAGTTAAGAAGCGGCTGCCATGATCGCTCAGCAGATAAGTCGGGCCGGCACTTCGATCTGGCTGGATGACCTTTCCCGAGCAAAGTTGACAGACACAGGACCTCATGGTCTGCCTCACAGAATTACCCATGACGGAGTCGTCGGGGTGACAACCAACCCAAGTATTTTCAATAGCGCTATCTCCACTGGAAGCGAGTACGGCAGTTCAATATCGGCCTTAAAGGGAGCCAGCGTCGATGATGTAGTCCGCCAGTTAACCACCGACGATGTTCGCAGCGCGTGCGACCTATTTGCGCAGACTTTTCGCGATAGTGGCAGACTCGACGGTCGAGTAAGCATAGAGGTCGATCCCCGCAGCGCCAGGAATACTGAAGCCACCATCGCCGAAGGTAAAGCGCTTTGGAAAATCGTGGACAGAGCCAATGCCATGATTAAAGTACCTGCCACTTTGGAGGGGTTGCCAGCAATCACTGAATTGATTTCTCGCGGTATCAGCGTAAACGCCACGCTAATTTTTTCCATAGAACGTTACGTTCAGGTTTTTAACGCTTTTGCAGAAGGCCTAGAAAACAGAGTTGCCTTAGGAGAATCTATTTCAGAGGTAACCTCTGTCGCCTCCTTTTTCGTTAGTCGAATCGATACCGCGATCGACGCGCTTTTGAAAGAGAATGGCAGCACGAACGCCAAGCATTTGTTGGGTAAGGCCGCGATTGCCAACGCGGCCTTGGCCTATCAGGCATTCGAGGAGCAATCTCATACACAACGTTGGAAAGATCTGTCCCGCAAAGGGGCGCACATTCAACGTCCACTATGGGCCTCAACCGGAGTAAAGGATGAAAGTTACAGTGACACGCGCTACGTCACGGGCTTAGTCGCGGCCCACACGGTAAACACTATGCCGCAAAGTACTCTAGATGCACTCTTAGATCATGGGGTTTTTGAAGGTCAACTTATTTCTTCATCATACGAAAGTGCTAAAGAGATATTTGAGAATCTGCGAGATCTCAATATTTCTATGGAAGCAGTGACGACGGAATTGGAAATAGATGGCGTCAAGAAGTTCGCCACTGCATGGCTTGGACTATTATCAAATGTTGAGAAGGCGATGAGTAAGTGATTTCGATAAGGGGCTCGCTGACATCGAAAATAGACAAGATGGATCCAAGATTTCGGGCTTTGGTTGAGGCCAGCGATCAAATTGCGGCAAAAAATCCAAATATTTGGGGTGCCTCCGCGGCGCTCGAAGCGGGAATGCGGCTAAATTGGATAGATCTACCTATAAGTTCGCGCTCGCTCTTGCCCGAGCTGGATGCTCTGGCGGCGCGATTTAGAGACCACACTCAAGTCATCTTGTGCGGTATGGGTGGCTCCTCGTTGGCACCTGAAGTGATTGCGGCAACTTATGGCAAGGACCTATTCGTTTTAGATAGTACAGACCCAAATTATTTGCGGCACGCAATCTCCTCCAATCTCGCGAGTACCGTTGTAGTTGTAAGTTCGAAATCCGGATCAACAATTGAGACTGCTTCGCAACGCGCACTCTTTGAAGACCTTTTTAAGAAATCCAATCTTTCACCCCAAGACCACATGGTGATTGTCACAGACCCAAAATCCCCCCTAGATCAAGATGCACGTTCACGAAATTTCTTGGTGGTAAATGCAGATCCGAATGTGGGTGGGAGATTTAGCGCTTTGAGTGCATTCGGACTAGTTCCCGCTGCCTTAATCGGGGTTGATATTTCACTACTTTTGGATAACGCCGCTGATCTTCTACCCCTTTTAGTAGGAGATCAATCTTGCGCAGTTGCAATGGCTTACCTCCTCGCCTACCACAGCGGCCAATACTGCGCCTTTAGCGATTCGCAATCCGATATGCCCGGCCTGGCAGATTGGATTGAACAACTGATTGCGGAATCCACTGGTAAGGAAGAGGTTGGACGTCTTCCTATCGTGATTGAATCAAATCTGGCACCGATTGCAGGCGAGGCAACGAAAATAGTTTTTGCCGGGAACGGTGAGTTGGTGGTAGAGGCGGACCTCGGATCTCACTTCATTTTTTGGGAGTGGGTTACCGCCCTTTTGGGATTTGCGCTCAAAATCGATCCATTTAACCAGCCAAATGTGACAGAGGCCAAAGAGAAAACCTCCGCCCTTCTAGCAAGGTGGAAGGGAGCGCTCCCCAAATTTGGGCCCGATGGCGTGGATGGTGTCGTAGAAATATTCGGTGCTGACGGTTCTCTAGAGCGCGCACTGCTTAAAGTTATAGATTCAGTAAGTTCGGATGGTTACGTTGCAATAATGGCTTATCTTGATCGTAAAGATGATTTTGCAATAGGCCAACTTCGGCGCCAAATCGCCCTTAAATGTGGCAGGCCAGTCACATTTGGATGGGGACCGCGCTTCTTGCATTCAACCGGACAATTTCATAAAGGCGGACAACAAAATGGCACCTTTTTGCAGATTACTGGCGATTACTCCCAAGATATTGATATCCCGGGCAGAGATCTCTCTTTTGGTACTTTGATCGCAGCTCAAGCCCTCGGTGATGGAGAGGCACTGGCATCGCGCGGTTTCCAAGTTATGCGACTACATCTTCAAGAGCGCGCCGACGGCATCGCCCAGATACTTTCCGCTGCCAGTCAGATTATTTAGTCGTCTCCGCGCAATTTATTCAGCGCATCCTCTAGAATCTTGTGACCTTCAGCGTCAGTTCTGCGCTCTTTCACATATGCCAAGTGGGTCTTATATGGCTCGTTCTTGATGGGGCTGGGAGGATTGGCTTTATCTCGGCCAGCGGGGAATCCGCATCTGGGGCAATCCCATTCGTCTGGTATTACGACAGTGGCGTCCTCGGCAAAAGATGGCTTGGTCTCATGGTTATTTGCGCACCAATAGGAAACTTGAAATCGACCGATTGATTCGCCGCGTTCCGCCTCGCCCATAGGACCTGCTCCGACTCGCGAACCCCGAATTGCACTTCCACCTGCCATTTTGACCCCTTAAAAGAGATAATTATTGAAAATAGAAAAACTTACTTGAGAGCCAGACTCAGGGCTACGACACCAGCAAACCAGAGACCTCCTACTACGATCGTTATACGGTCTAGATTGCGCTCGACAACTGAGGATCCTCCATAGTTGGAGGAGACGCCACCACCAAATAGATCGGATAACCCGCTGCCTTTTCCTTTGTGAAGCAAGACCAGCAAGACCATCAAGACGCTCGTAATAACGAGCAGGATCGAAAGAGCTATTTTCAACGCTATTCCTCCTTTTCCTGTTTTTCTATGTTTCCCTTTTGCAGGACTTCCGCGGGCGGGGCAAGAGCCAAGGGTACTGCACAGTCCCCCATTGACGAAAAACCCTGCCAGATCGCGTTAGGGCGCTTTATAAAATTTGGCGATTTTAGCTAACTCTTCAGGGTCCAAACTGGCCCCTCCGATTAAGGCTCCATCCACATCTGGCTCGGCCATGATTTCAGCGATATTTGAAGACTTCACAGAGCCTCCGTAAAGAATTCTCATTCCTTGCGCAATCTCATCGCTTCCTATCTCTTCAATTTCTTGCCTAATTGCCTGTGCGACCTCTTGCGCATCTTGCGGAGTCGCAGTCTTGCCGGTACCAATTGCCCAAACTGGTTCATATGCAATCACAATCTTCTTAAGATCTGGCTTGGAGATTTGCACCAGGGCGGCTCGAATTTGGCGAATTGCATACGACACATGGGTACCTGCTTCTCGGACTGCGAGATCTTCTCCTACGCAAATAATCGGAATCAGATTATTGGAAAGGGCTGCTCTAGCTTTCCGATTTATTTGAGAGTCATCTTCCCCGTGGATGGCTCGTCGCTCGCTATGACCTACCAAAACAAAGGTGCATCCCAATTTCGAAAGCATCGAACCGGAGATATCTCCTGTGAATGCTCCCCCGCTTTCGGCGGACATATCCTGAGCTCCGTAGAGCAGGCGGAGGCGATCGCCATCTACCAATGTTTGCACAGAACGGATATCGGTAAATGGTGGGATGACAGCCACATCAACCGCTTCGTAGTCCTTGTCGGTGAGGCTATAAACCAACTTCTGGGTAACGGCTATTGCCTCCAGATGATTTAGATTCATCTTCCAGTTTCCTGCCATGAGCGGCTTGCGCATAGTTACTCCTTAGTTGATTCTTGACGAAAACAAATTAGAAAAAATTTAAATCCCTAACGCTTCCAAGCCAGGTAGCGTTCTGCCTTCCAAATACTCCAGTGAAGCCCCACCGCCAGTGGAGATATAACCGAAATCAGAATCAGCAAAACCCAGCGCACGTACTGCCGCGGCTGAGTCTCCACCTCCCACGACCGAAATACCAGTTACTTTGGTTAGCGCCTCTGCCACGACTTTGGTTCCTTGTGCAAATGGAGCAAACTCAAAAACTCCCATAGGCCCGTTCCAGAAAACGGTCCGGCATTTGGAGATTGCCTCGGCAAATGCCGCCGAAGATCGTGGGCCAATATCTAACCCCATTTGATCATTTGGAATGGCATCAACGCTGACTAAGTTGGCCGGGCCTGTGGCTGAGAAAATTGGAGAAGTTAGGATATCTACGGGAAGCAGTATTTCCACACCCAGAGTTTGTGCCCGCGCAAGTAAATCTTTCACCACTGGAATTGAATCCAATTCCGCTAGAGATGCACCTATCTCTTTTCCTTGAGCTGCGAGAAAGGTAAATACCATTCCTCCGCCAATCGCGAGAATATCTACCTTCTCAAGAAGATTTGAAATTACACCGATTTTATCTGAAACTTTCGCTCCCCCAAGAACAACACCATATGGACGATCTGGGTTGACGGTCAGTTTTTTCAGCACCTCCACTTCAGCTGAGATTAGAAAGCCTGGAGCATGCGGCAACAATTTGGGAAGATCGTAAACGGATGCGTGCTTGCGGTGGACGGCTCCGAAGCCATCACCCACATAAATCTGAGCATACCCAGCTAATTCCTTCGCCAAAGTGGCACGCACGGAGTCCACTTTGCTAGTTTCTGCGGGGTGGAAGCGTAAATTTTCCAGTAATAATATTTCACCTGGCTGCAATGTATGAACAGCACTTTCTACCAACGGGCCAGTGGAGCTCGCCACAAATTTCACCGGCTGGCCGAGCAGTTCTGCCAAACGTGCTGCGACTGGCGCGAGAGAAAGTTCGGGTTTAGTTTCTCCTTTTGGTCGGCCCAGGTGAGCACCGACAATGATCGATGCGCCACCTTGTAGGAGAAACTTCAACGTCGGCAGAGAAGCGCGAATCCTTCCATCGTCGGTAATCGCCCCATCCTTCAAAGGAACATTAAGGTCACACCGAAGAAATACCCTTTTGCCAGATATTGATAGAGACGCCAGGGTTACCGTTGCGGCAGGTGGTATTTCCGCCATTAAAGCGTGCGACTCACCAAGTTGATTAAGTCAACCAACCGATTTGAATAGCCCCACTCATTGTCATACCAGCCAACAACCTTCGCAGTGGACCCGACTACCTTGGTCAAGCCAGAATCAAAAATACATGAGGCAGGGTCGGTGATAATATCGGAGGAGACTATTGGATCTTCGGTGTATGACAAGTAGCCCTTGAGCGCCCCATTGGCGGCGGTCTTCATTGCGGCATTTATTTCCGAAGCGCTAACCTCGCGTGACAATTCCACGGTCAAATCCGTAACAGAGCCCGTTGGCACCGGTACTCGCATGGCGTAACCATCGAGTTTTCCCTTCAATTCGGGTAAGACCAGACTGATCGCTTTGGCTGCGCCGGTTGAAGTCGGAATAATATTTACAGCAGCTGCTCGCGCCCGACGCAAATCTTTATGCGGAAAGTCCAATATAACTTGGTCATTTGTATAGGCGTGAATAGTGGTCATTAAGCCCCGCACAATCCCGAACTCATCATTGAGGACCTTAGCCATGGGCGCTAAACAGTTGGTTGTGCATGAAGCGTT
>JANXME010000354.1 GCA_025354785.1 Actinomycetes bacterium
GGAGCAATGGATCGTCTGGGTGTATCTGCCACGTTGACGAAGATGAATGTTATCACAATCCTGAACATGGCATCCACGAGATTGTTCCAATCGATGAACTCAGGAAGAACTATTTTAGTTTAGAGAGCCATGTTAAGAGACTCTTTCAAAAGCTATTCAAAAATAGGAAATATCATGGGTATTAAAAAGTTTGTGACCAAACAGATATTCTTCTTCACTGGACTACCATTATCTGGCAAATCTCATGTAACCAAACTTCTGGCTGGCCGTATTCATAATTCGTACTATATATCAACTGGTGACATTGCTCGAAGCTTGGTTAAAGATAGTGTCGAACAAAAGCAAATGGAGGCCAAGGATTTATATCCTGGCGAAGAAGCACTCCGGACAGAACTAAAAAGACAAGTAGATGAAACTACAGCCACGTGTGTTATTGTAGATGGATTCCCAAGGTTTCCAGAACAAGCCACATATTTGGCAGACACCTTTTTCCATTTGTTTCCAGTGGTAATTGATGTAACTACAACTGATTTGCAAACTTTAGCTTATAGGGCTACGCTGCGAGCTAGAGACAGCCGTGACACAGATCACGTAGAATTCGCTAACAGATTGAAGTTGGCAATGCAAAATAGTGGCGACATTTCTTCAGTGCTTAATGCGCGCTTAGTCCCACACTATACAATCGTGAGTACTGCAGACGAGAATAGTATATTTACACAATTTAGGAAAATAGTCAAACAAAGACCATGATAACTTTATATTTAGCTGGGGCAATTGACCTTGCCAACGGTCAGTCTAATTGGCGCACTGAATTAATGTCGGTATTGGAAGAGAAAAGGGTTGTCGGCGTGGCGTTCGACCCATCTACGGCATTTAAGAGCGCGCGATGGGGTGAGCTTGACCTACACCGATCCGAGTTCATCGAAGAAATGAATCGGTGCGCTCTTACTAAGGTGGACACATTTGTTGCGTGCATGCTCAAGGCGGTTCCATCTGTTGGCGTTCCGATCGAGATGGATATGGCGTGCCAATATGATAAACATAGATATATACTAACCGACATTAAACCCGGCACGTCAGTTTATCTAGACAATCGCTTCAATGTCGAACATTGGATATACATAGAGAATGCTACCGACCCGGCGAGTGTTAGATCAGCGATATGGAAGTTGGGGAGCCGCATCTGCGATCGTGATTTGCATCTATTAAGAGAGGAGTGGAATCAAAACAATCCATGACTAAGCCAATTAAAATAGAGGTTGTTTTACACAATTCGCGCGCTATAGTTCCACATCGGAGCAGAGACTCTGATGCAGGATATGATGTACACGCATTGAATGATGCCTTAATTGAGCCAGGCTCAATTGTTAATATAGATACTGGGTTATCATTTATTGCCCCATCAGGATGGTATTTCACAGTTGAAGGTAGGTCAAGTTTATATAAGGCTGGTGTTGCTCCATTCAGAGGTATTATTGATGGCACATATACTGGCACAATAACAATATCTCTCATGAATGTAAGCAAGCTTCCTTATTGGATATTGAGTGGGGACCGAGTCGCTCAATTAATACCACATGCTATAGTTCCAATTGCATCGATTGTTGTTGACGAACCAAGCAGCGACTATAATATAAGAGGAAACGCTGGCTTTGGCTCAAGCGGGAAGTAATGACACCATCTAAACCAAAACAAATGTGTTCGACCTGTCCAAATCAGGTCAAATGTTGGAGCACCCATACCAATAAGGGTAATCCAATATCAACACAAAATGTCTTAATAAATGTCTTAATATGCCGTTTACAATTGGGCATTAAACGCGATCAAGCGGCGGCCAATTTAATTAAATTGTATCGACCGGGTATGATTCGACTATTGACACATGCGAAACAGTCTGGCAATATAGTTGGCACCGATATGGATCAACTACTACAAGACATGCAATCGACGATGATAGAATATCTCTTGTATGATTACAAGATAGGTGATCGCGGCAGGGCTACGCCATATCTATTTGATCCGCACCAAGGATTTCTTACCAAATGGGTAAAATGGGTCATTGGCAAAAATAGACGATTTTATGTACACCACGAGCTTTACAGTCCATTAGATGAGCATGGTGGAACAAACGAAGATGGTAGCGAGCAGTCCTACCACGCAGAACAGATATCTACGCAGGGCGGAACAAATTCGAGTTGGAGTGCGATCCTGGAAGGTAGTGGCAGTATGACATATAATCCATATGCACAAGAAGACTCGGCTTCTAATCTTGGTCGGCAAGTAAATAATATTATAGATGACGGCGTTACGCTCAACAGTAATGAGTATAGGGTCATGAAATTTTGTATGTCTAATGCAAACGAAGCTAATAATACTCGACATATAGATGGGCTGCATATCTGCCTTGGTAAACTTATGGGTGTATCACGCCCCAGAATTACGCGTCTATATAAACGTGCCAAAGATAAAATTAAAAAACAACATGCTATATTAGAGGCTGCGGAAGAGATATGAACAACAAGAAACAAGCATTGGCAAGCTTAGAGAATATCCAACTTATTCTTGGAGAACTCGGATTTACTCTTACTCCAGAAGGATATTGTAAAGAGTATGGCAAAGTTGATGGCGGAACAATTAAAATAACACCAGTTTTTGACAAAGGACTGTCAGTAGATATGCACTATGACCTGTCAGCTTTAGAGATATCTGGTAGTGGAATTATACTCATTCAGAGCGGCCAGCCAATAGCATTGGATCGAGTTCCAAGTGAAGCACGATCTGACGTAATGCGCATGTTGGCCGAATTGGCGCCTGGAGCATTACTTCCCAAGACCGAAAATTTTATACTAACAATGGTTTGCAATGAATGTAAAGATGTGGTTTCTAGTTTCTTTAGTCTAGAAGGGACGGTTAAGTGTCTCAAGTGTCTAGAATATGAGTGATACAGCTAGAAATATGCTTAAAACGGCATTGAGGCATCAATTAGAAAGCCAACGGGTAGAGTGGCCACATCAGAGGTCACTCACCGCAGATGAGCTTGAGATTGTTTGCAAGATAGCTATAGACATAAATCCCCACATGGACATAAACATGGCGGTCAGCATCTTTGACGCCGGATATGCCGATGCGTACATAAATTCGCCAGAGACTAGACTTATTATAGATATGTGGGTGAAATCTGCCGGATTTGCTGATTTAGATCTTGACGAATTTATATCTAGTGTACAAGCCAATAAGACTTGATGGCTGCCCGAGATGCAGAAGATCGCTACACTACTCTATTGAATTAGGTGAGCAACTATGTCTTGAATGCAACTGGATGCAAGGTGAGCCAGGATGTGATGAAGGACATATGCCAGAACGCATGTTAAAATTTTCAGAGTGGCATGTGATAGTAGGTATACTATATAGTCAACTGAAAGCACGTCAACTAACTTACTTCGATTTTAATTCGATACTCGATCAGATGGGTATAATATGAGCAATCAACCAATTATTAGCGCAGATGGCATGCGAGCACCAGAGGCGCCAACACAAGACCTCGACGCCCTTAAGAAGGGTGCTGCCACATGCACAGCAGACAATTTCGTACAGCTACACGTACATACTACATATTCAGTTCTAGATGGTATATCCAGACGGGAAGATATTATCGCACGTGCCAAGGCGTATAACATGGGTGCGGTTGCAATCACCGAACATGGTAATATCCATAACGCCATTAGTTGGTTTAAAGCATGTAAAGAAGCAAATGTGAAGCCCATCATCGGCATGGAAGCGTATGTAGCTCCAGATACCCGATTCGGTCGAGTGTATGCTAAGAAGGGTGAGGCTGAAGAAGACGCCAAGAACGGCGACCTAAGTATGTCAGCATATCATTTAACCATTCTGGCTAAAAATCGCCAAGGATATGAAAATCTTAAAAAGATAAGTAGTCTCGCCTATCGCGAAGGCTTCTATCGAAAACCGCGTATTGACGATGAGCTATTGGCTGCAAACAAAGAAGGATTAATTGTTCTTTCTGGGTGTTTGGCTAGTAAAATATCAAGGTTTATTATCGCTGGCAACACAACCAAAGCACTTGAAGAAGTTGACAAAATGCGTGGCGTATTTGGAGACGACTTCTATCTGGAAGTAATGAATCATAGTATACCAGAAGAGTCGGTGGTATTGGAAGCGTTGAAGGGATTTAGCAAGGAGCGCGGCATTGGATTAGTATTTACTGGCGACTCACACTACACAGACCATGGCGACGAATTTGCGCATGAAATTGCTCTAGCTATTGGAACCGGCAAAAATATTAATAGTCCGGATAGATGGAGTTTCAATGGTGAAGGATACTGGTTTAAATCACCGCTCGAAATGCGCAATGGCGCAGCGTCGGTTGGTATACCAGAAGAGGCATGCAACAACACCGTTGACATAGCTAGTCGAGTAGATGACTATGATTTTAAGTTAACGTCTAAAACAAAGAAATCAATTATTCCTTTATATAGAATAGAAGATCGCGTCCTTACTGACGAACAATGTGCCTTGATGCTTGACATGAAAGCATACGAGGGCCTTGCATCACGCAAACTTCCAATAACGCAGCAATATCAAGACCGAATGAAAGAAGAATTGGATTTAATCAAATCTAAAAACTTTTCTTCTTATTTCCTAATTATTGCAGATATTGTAGATTTCATGCGCAAAAAAGGAATGATTGTACCAATGGGCCGTGGGTCTGCGGGCGCATCTCTTCTCTGCTATTGTCTATATATCACTGGCCTCGATCCAATCAGACTGAATTTGTCATTCTCTCGATTCTTGAACAAAGGCCGAAAGGATCTGCCTGATATTGACACAGATATCTCCCAAGAACGTCGAG
>JANXME010000039.1 GCA_025354785.1 Actinomycetes bacterium
TAGAAGTTCAGCAACCTTTAGAACAATCTCAGAAGGCTTTCCAGAGTCAGGGCGAATGATAACGCATCCACCACGCTTTATAACCTCATCACGAAGTCTCTCACCCCAGAGATTTTCTGTAGCATTGAAGATGTCGTAAGAATCACTGACAACAGCGTACATCTTATCCTTACCGGCAAACTGCCTTATCATGTTGAGATAGGCATCTGCCTCATGCTCCTGTCCCCATGAGGTGATCGTGCTATGCTCTGCGGCAGGGATAGAGAATCCAGCCATTGGCTCATTGTAATAACGGCGAGCATAGATCAGTGCTTCCATGGTGTCAGTACCCATGAAGTTGATCAGATGAGAAAGACCGCCAATACCTGCGCTCTCTGCGCTAGAGACACCACGAGCACCGAAGTCATGCAGCTTGAAAGGAAGAAGATTCACATCCCCCGTTTCCTGCAGATACTTCTTGATGATCTGTTTGATGCGATAAGAGACAGTCGCAACAGTCGTAGGATACCAGACTGCGCGCAGGAGAGAAGTTTCAAGGAATGAGGTCAGCCAATAACACTGAGGATCAGTATTGACGACAGTGACTAGAGCATTCCTTGTGGGAATGACTAAACCTTCAGGAACTGCCTTGATGAGAACAGGGAGGAAACCATCGTGCTCGCGAAGAATGTATTCCCAACCTTCGCGATTGAATTTGAAACCGTGTGCTGTGATAATCTCATCTGCCTCATCAATCATTTCCTGAGTGATAGGTTTGGTCAGATATTCTTTGATGAATATCTGTAGACCAAAGAAAAGAGTTTCAGGATATTCACCACCACGACTCTCGATGTACGAAAATACCTTTTGAGTGCGCGGAGGATACTGAAGAAAATGTGACTGCTTGTAGCTGTCGGTATTGAGAATGATATTGTTACTCATGGATCTACTCCTAGTGAAAAAGTGCTGGTCTACCCTGCACGATTGATCAGATACGACGCGATAGAATAATGATCTTCATACATCTTGTCGCTCATACCATAAAACTCTGAAATCGGAAACCACTTCGCTCGTTCGGCATCGTCACCACCACGAACCTTGGGAAGCTTTGGCTCGTTCAGAACAATCAAATATGCCTGAGTGATCGTGCGACCACGTTCCGAACGATACGGGGAATCAAAGGTGTGATGCCCACTAATGTGGTTTCTCAGATGTTCGCGTGAAAGCTTGATGCGAGTTTCTTCTTCTAGTTCACGAAGCATTGAATCCTGTAGACGTTCCTTGATTCCTACGAATCCGCCGGGAAGTGCCCAAAGACCCTTGCCGGGTGCCATACGTCTCTTCACAAGAAGAATGTATCCGTTGTTAATGACCACGGCATCGGTGGTACTGAACACCGGAGGAAACGGAGAATGTGACCACTGCGCTTGATAGTCCTTGATGAACCTATACTCGTCACAGAGATTAGCATACTCATTTTTACCAAACATATTATGCTGAAAGTCGTAGAGCCAATCTTCAATGCTCTTTGGCATTACATCCTTTGGAAGCATATGCTTCTCAAAGAAAATGTCGCGAATAGTAGTTGAGTCTAAAATATGTGTTAGCGGAACTTCATATGTTGTACACTTTGGGAATATGTCAAGATAATAAGAACTATCATCCTTGTGATGCCCGACGATAACTACACGAGCGACACTGGGATCAATAAAGTCAGCGAGAGCATTATCAATCTCATTTTGAACTACTACGATCCATTGCTGATCATTGTAGAGATTGTCGACGACGGGAGCACAATGAACTCCCTTGATCCCGGCTTCCTCGGCTGCATTGAGAATCATCATTTCACGCTCATCAAAGGTGAATGGATTCTTAACGTTCCTCGCAATAAAAGAAGAGCCGATAATCACCAGAATATTATCTGAGATTTCGGCTGCCGTTTTTAGAATCGAAAGATGACCATTATGGAACGGTTGAAAGCGTCCAATAACTACGGCAAGATCTGCCTTTGGTGTATTGATAATATCATCGGACCAAGTTTGTGTCTTGTTCATGTGGATCTACTCCTTGTTTATGAGAGGCTGGTCTACCCTGCCTCTATCTACCTTATATAGTACGCTGATGAAATGTAAAAGTCAAGGAAGTGTGATAGATTTTTCTAGAAAGACCGAACCATGAGTTTTCCACATAGTATCATTTTGATCAATACGGAATCTCAGAACGTCACCCTTTCTGACCTGCGTGGGATTCATGATTCGACTCACACCCCTCATGGTGTATAGATCGGTGACTCCCGCCGTGAGAGAACGACTCCACTCAATCTTAGTGAGGAAGCCTTCCTCCTGCGCCGTCAAACAAAAAGTATTTGGATACGTCTGAAACGAGGGATTCTTCATCTCGATGGAGTCAAAAAATCCAGATTCCGTCAGCGGTGTCAACTTCGAGAAATTCTTTCTATCATTCCACTCACGGTGATGTTCTGCGAAAGCAAAACTCTTATATGTTGACGTGTTCAAATTTCTAAGAGAGGTCAGAGATAGATTGAAGTCCTCT
This sequence comes from Actinomycetes bacterium, assembly GCA_025354785.1. Classification (GTDB taxonomy): domain Bacteria; phylum Actinomycetota; class Actinomycetes; order Nanopelagicales; family Nanopelagicaceae; genus QYPT01. Next base: position 2,533 of record JANXME010000039.1, read on the forward strand.
TCAATCATATCAATGCTCATGTTGACAGTGCCTTCTGCGCGAATAGGACTAATACCCATACCGCGAACCCTGTAGTTGATTCCGTCAGGAATCAACACCGTACTCTCTTTCCTATACTTGGTGATGGCGTATTCGTACATCTTTTGACGCCAGATATTCCGCCACGGACCCACATCATAGATATAACCGATGATGATGTCGAACTTTTCTTCTGGATCCAAATGTAACTCTAGACTAGAGATATCGCAAGAGATAAACTGTGTGCGACTTTCTAATCCATTAGCAAAAGCTAATTCTCTTGCTACGCGAACCTCTCCAATATCAACGCCAACCACGCGGCGCGACCCCAGTGATGCCGCAGCTAGCGCGAAAATGCCCAGAGCGCCGGTCCCCAAATCAAGGACTGACGTTCTGGGTGTTACGATCTCCTTCAGAATATCGAGCGTTCTCTCGTTACGAGTCTTAGTCGCTTCTAGAAAGAACAGATGTTCATAGGGATTGTTGCCAATCTCGTCTCCGATCTTAATCACGGTTCCCTCCTAAGAACTCACGAATGTACTCCATCTTCTGCTGCTCATCACATTCCATGAAACCCTTACGGATGTTAGAAAGCGCATCAAGCAGAGGATAGAATTCTTCGTCAATAGTCTTACGAAAGTCCTTGTTGTCAATAACGTCTTCAAACTTTTCGTTCTTCATACGTCCAAGAAACTTGGTGATCAGGTAGTATGGCGACTTCATCTTCAGTGCCTTGTCGCCATAGCGGACTACGTAACCCTCGTGAGCTACCTTCTTCAATATCTTCACGGCATCGGAGAAACGCATCACTGCCCACTCAGGGCGCTTTACACTCTGAATCTTGGCAACAGAATCTAAGAACTCTTCAGAGCGCATTTCACCCGTATGAATGCTGCGTGCACCAATTAGATACGCGCCAGCCTCTTCAGGGATCACGTGAGGATCAGAAGGATCGCAGATTTCAAATAACCAAGTATATCCGACTGCTGGAGTGAAATACTTTAGGTGCTTCTCAGCAAGCAAAGCAAAATCAGAATCAAGTGAGCCAGTCGTAGAATAGATGATCTCATTACGCGATTCAGAATAAGTGATAGCACCCATGAATCCATTGACCTTACGGACAACGGTTACTTCTGCATCGCGCGGGAAATCAGTTCCATTCTCGCCGCGATTGTAGATCTTCTGAAAAGGAACCACCACGGCATTCCAATCCTTGTCTACAACTAGACCACGGCACTCTTCTAAATAGTCATTCCAGAGAGCATCATAAAAAACCTTACGCGAATACTTCAGAACGTAGAGTCCTGAGTGGCGCACAGACTCACGCTTAGAAACCAACTTAGGATTGTTCTCTACAAACGTGATGAAGTCTTGATTGATCTTATACACTGGAGTATTCTATTGCCTTGAATGCGGGATAACGTTGAGTGAAACTGGAGCTAATCGGAAGATTAGCGTTTGGAACCCAACGAGCCGTCATCTTCTTAAGAGTTTCTTCAGGCACAGCATGGATGGAACCATAGCTTCCAGTGCACTCAATAATCTTAATC
>JANXME010000061.1 GCA_025354785.1 Actinomycetes bacterium
CTAATTCGCCTGCGTGAGAATGAAAGCGCCATCTTCGGTGAAACCAGTGATACTCCAGCCAGCTTCTAGGCGGGGCTGTAGTTGGCGACGAAGTGCGAATCTCCACGCGCTAGCTTTTGCGAGATCTTGAGATCTAAGTTCAATAATGTCGGCGGGTAAATAGCAGAGAACGTTTTTCGCCCCTGAATCCATTGTTTTTTCCTCAGGAATACCAGCCACATTTGCAAGGGCGGTGGGAAAATCCTGCGAAGTAAATTTCAACTTTCCAGAGCGTGCTTCTTCCACTCTGGGCGCTAATAGTTCCCAACGCGCTATGACGCGATCTGTAGGATCGCCGATATTTAGGGCATCAGGTAAATCCCCATAAAAATCTGGGAAATACTCAAATACTTGCACTCCCAATTTGATTAAATTCAATTTAGCATTGCGCCTGACGAGCGGGTCAAAAGTCCAAGCGATTGTTTTGTAACCGCGGCCTAGCGCCCAATCTCGCTGATGCCATTTAATCGCGTTGCCGATCCCGCGATCTCTAAATCCCTCGCGCACCGCCGCCATATGTGAGTGCAAGTGCAGATGGCCGCTTTCATCTACTCCGGGAAAGGCGAAGGCGGCCGCCACGATCTTCTCGGCTATAAATGCTCCAGATAGATAGGTGCCGTTATGTACAAGGGCCTGCAGCAAGTTCGGAGTAATTTGTGTGCCCTCATCGCTGGGCCAGACCTCATCGAAAATTTCGCGCGCCAGATTTTGCTCATCCACACCAGCCAATATTCGCAAAGAGACTGGCTGGGAAGGCGCTGCCGACATGGGTTCAGCGTAGGACATCCGGCGCTCGTTATCCTTGTCTCATGAAAGCTATCCAAGTAATTGAATTTGGCGCACCAGAGGTTATGCACCTAGTTGATCGCCCGGACCCTATTCCAGGTGAAAATGAAGAACTTATTGAAGTGACCTCAATTGGAGTGAATTACGCCGATACCCACCAAATTGAAAATAGCTACCGCGTTCCACAAACCCTTCCGCTATATCCGGGCTTGGAAGTTGTCGGGAAAACTAGTTCAGGTAGACGAGTTCTTGCCTCTGTAGCGGGTGGCGGATATGCGCAAAAGGCAGTTGCCAAAAAAGAAAACATCATTGATATCCCAGATGGAGTATCGGATGAGCAGGCGCTGGCTATGTTGGTGCAGGGAACAACCGCTTGGCACATTCTAAAAACTATCGCGCATATTCAGCCGGGCGAATCGGTGGTAATTCATGCTGCGGCGGGTGGAGTCGGGACCGTTTCAGTGCAACTAGCAAAGATGTGGGGCGGCAAAGTAATCGCCGTTACCTCCTCAAAAGAAAAATCAGAATTGGCGCTCTCTCTTGGGGCAGATGTGACCGTTGACGCCAAGTCGGCAGATCTGCAAGCGGCCTTGCTGGCGGCCAACGGGGGAAAGCGGATAGATATTGTTTTGGAGATGGTCGGCGGGAAAACCTTCGATGACAGCTTGGCGGTACTCGCGCCTTTTGGGCGCTTGGTCTGCTTTGGTTCTGCGTCGCGTACTCCAGCCACTCCTGTGATTCCAACTGCCCTTTTATCTGGTACCAAAATCGTCGCAGGTTTCTGGCTGGGAAACTGTTTTGGAAATCCGGCTCTGGTAAACGATGTCATCGTTGAATTATTTGGATTGATAAAGAGCGGAAAATTGAAACCTGTAGTCGGCGAGATTTTCCCGCTGAGCCAAGCGCCTGCCTGCCACCGTGCGATTTTGGCTCGCACCTCAACGGGTAAAGTCACTTTAGATCCCACGAGTTAGGACTTTGTTGCATCGCTTGCGCCACTAGTCTTGCCCCATGAAAGCAATTCAAGTAAATGAATTTGGTGGACCTGAAGTTATGGTGTTGCTCGATGTTGCCGATCCAATTCCCAAAGCTAACGAAGAGTTATTAACCGTCTCGGCTATCGGCATCAATTACGCCGATACTCACCAAGTTGAGAATGGTTATTTGTCACCGCAAACTCTGCCTCTCATTCCGGGAATAGAAATTGTCGGTAAAACTGCCGATGGTCGACGCGTGCTTGCCTCTGTCTCTAGCGGGGGATATGCGGAGAAAGCCACCGCAAATAAAGGAGCAATGTTTAGCGTTCCAAATGGGATAACTGATGCGCAGGCTCTTTGCATGTTGGTACAAGGATCCACCGCCTGGCATATTCTAAAAACTGTAGGACATTTAAAACCGGGTGAGACGGTCGTAATTCATGCCGCCGCGGGCGGAGTTGGAACTATTGCAATTCAATTGGCGAAAATGTGGGGTGCAAAAGTTATTGCGGTTACTTCTTCCACCGAAAAGGCAGAGTTAGCAACTTCACTGGGCGCCGATTTTGTCATTGAAGCAGGCGCCGAAGATTTGGCGGGAGCAATGTTGGCAACCAACGGTGGAAAGCCGGTAGATCTAGTTTTGGAGATGGTTGGCGGGAAGACCTTTGACGCCAGCTTGCAAGTACTTGCACCCTTTGGTCGACTAGTGACTTTTGGAAATGCTTCACGCACCGCGCCTAAGTTAGTTGCTCCGGGCACTCTTGTCGGAGGAAGTAAAACCATCACCGGCTTTTGGTTGGCCCATTGCTTTGGCAAAAAGGAACTTTTGCACGACGTGATAGACGAACTCTTTGCGCTGGTTTTGGCTGGAAAGTTAAAACCGATTATTGGCGCCACGTTTCCGCTTTCACAGGCGAGACAGGCTCATGAAGCAATGCGAGCACGCGGAACGACTGGAAAAGTTACGCTAAATCCAGCGCTCTAAAAGCGGGCCTAACGAAGGATTTTCACAAAACTACATCTGAGCCTGTACGCTTCACCAGCATTGTGCGCCCCCCTAGCTCAGTTGGTAGAGCGTTTCCATGGTAAGGAAAAGGTCAACGGTTCGATTCCGTTGGGGGGCTCGGCGGGGTAGCTCAGCTTGGTAGAGCAAGCGGCTC
>JANXME010000107.1 GCA_025354785.1 Actinomycetes bacterium
CAGAATCTTGGAGTAGGGTGTGGCAAATGATGATCAGCCTAGCCCCTCGACGTGCCCCTCGTCTGACTCCAAATGAGAGTGCAGACTTAGGGTCATCCTGCCCCCGCTACTAACTGAAAGTACCCTCTTGCCAGAGGGTACTTTTTTTGCCGTTTTCTAGATCTAGATCCCGACTTGAACCGACGTAGTTCAAGCCAGTTAAATCAACTGACGTAGTTCAATCGACTTATATGAACTTATCTAGATCGATTTGGCTAGAGCCACTGCATCTATGCATAGCGATGTAATTTTTTCAAAGTGACCACCCTGTATTGCATCACGTGGCACCATCCATGATCCACCAACGGCGCTGACGCAAGGCAACATCAAATACTCATTTAGATTCTCTGGACCTACACCGCCAGTTGGAACAAACTTCATTGTTGGAAATGGACCAGAGAGGGCTTTTATTGCCGCTGCTCCTCCGGATGTGCCTGCTGGAAAGAATTTCACTGCCGCCAGTCCCAACTCCATCGCCGCCATGACCTCCGTTGCAGTGATAACTCCCGGCAACACATATACGCCGAGCGCTTGTGCACGTTCTACAACCGCGCGCGAAAAGCCTGGCGAGACGATGAATTGGGCGCCAGCTTCCACCGCCGATACGACTTGATCTGCAGAGGTGACCGTCCCAGCCCCGACCAAGACATCTCCTCGTTTAGCGATGGCCCGAATGGCCTCCAGCGCTGCGCTAGTGCGAAAAGTTACTTCTGCAACTGGTAGACCGCCGGCGACGAGGGCGCTGGCAAGGGGTGCGGCATCTTTGGCATCGTCGATGACCACCACCGGAACAAGCCGGGAAGCGAAGAGCAAGGAAAGGATCTGATTCATCTACCCCAACTTTCTAAAATTTGTCTTTGCAGCGCCATATTATCGCTGGGGCGAGGTGTTGTCCTTCAATTCACGTATTTAAGATGCTTCATTGCAACTTGGCTGACAATATATAGTGACTGATTGAATCGTGAAATCCATCCAGAGATATAGAATCGGAAAACTTACTGAGTAACGCTTTCTCGAAAGGTCTTCCATGGCGCAGGCAAATTCAATTGATTCCTCTCTAGTTATCCGTTCAGCAAAAGAGTGCGATTTTGATGTGGTGGCCCTGGGAGAAGTGATGCTCCGCCTTGATCCTGGCCAGACGCGGGTTCGAACAGCGCGCCACTTCGATGTATATGAGGGTGGGGGTGAATACAACGTCGCACGGGGATTGCGTCGCTGCTTTGGGCTACGCGGGGCAATTGTTACAGCGCTTGTCGATAACGAAGTTGGTCGGCTGGTTGAAGATCTTATGCTGACAGGCGGGTTGGATCTTTCATATTTGAAATGGCTACCCTTTGATGGCAATGGGAGCACCTCACGAAATGGGCTCAATTTTACCGAACGGGGATTTGGCGTCCGCGGCGCGGTAGGCGTTAGCGACCGAGGAAATACCGCGATTTCACAGATGAAACCCGATGATGTTGATTGGGATGCACTCTTTTCGCGAGGAGTGCGCTGGTTTCACACTGGTGGAATTTTTGCTGGCCTATCTCGAGGAAGCGCTGATGTTGCCGAAGCTGCCATGCGATCTGCACGTGCCCACGGCACGATTGTTTCTTACGACCTAAATTTTCGACCTTCTCTTTGGAAATCTATAGGAGGAAAGGCCGCAGCCCAGGAAGTAAATAGCAGGTTAGCCAAGTATGTAGACGTGATGATCGGTAATGAAGAAGACTTTACCGCCGCGCTAGGTTTTGAAATGGCGGATGTAAATGAAAACTTAACGGATCTAGATTCTGCAAAGTTCCGCGCAATGATTGAGCAAGTGGCAAAGAGCTACCCGAATTTTCAGATTATTGCCACCACGTTGCGAGGAGTGCATTCGGCCTCTCGAAATGATTGGGGGGCAATTGCCTGGTCACGATCGACAGGCTTTGCAGAGGCGACTCATCGAGAGAATCTGGAAATTATGGACCGCGTGGGTGGTGGAGATTCCTTCGCCTCTGGATTGGCTTACGGACTTATGGAGCTTAATTCACTACAAGATGCGGTGGAATACGGCGCCGCCCATGGAGCGCTAGCCATGACCACGCCCGGAGATACAACTATGGCAACCCTTGAGGAAGTCGCCAAACTTGCAGCCGGCGGAAGTGCGCGAGTGCAGCGCTAACGCTGAATTGTTTTGGAGCGCAGGTCTTTACTTTATTCGGAGTGAGTTCGTAACGACAAAGAGGCTAGAAAAAGCCATTGCCCCCGCGGCATACATTGGTCGTAGTGCGCCGAAGGCGGCAATCGGAATCCCAATCACGTTATAGAGAAAGGCCCATCCTAAGTTTGTTCGGATTATTCTTAGCGTTTTACTAGATAAGTTAAGGGCGTCAATCACGCTACTAAGCTCGCGTCGCATGACCACGATATCTGCAGTTGCGATCGCGGTGTCAGTTCCCGTTCCCATTGCGATACTTAAGTCCGCCGTAGCCAGAGCTGCGGCATCATTTATACCGTCACCAACCATCATTACGCGGTGTCCTCTGCGCTGGAGCTCTTGGACCTTTTCAACTTTTGTTTGTGGCACGGCTCCCGCGATCACATGGTCGGCAGAGATAC
>JANXME010000117.1 GCA_025354785.1 Actinomycetes bacterium
CCACCGCCGGCGTGGTCCTTACCCCGGAAGAAATGATTGAAACCTACTTCGTAGAGCGCCGCCGATGATGCGTAGGTGGAGATATGGCCACCGACGCCGACGCCAGGACGTTGGGCGCGGTGGACCAACATGGCTGCGTTCCATCTAATAAAGCCGCGGATACGTTTTTCAATTTCTTCATCCCCTGGAAACGCTGGCTCGCGCTCTGGTGGAATCGTATTGATGTAATCGGTGGTGCGGAGATATGGAAGGCCCACATTTGCATCGCGTGCCCGATCCAAAAGACTTAGCACCAGATATCGGGCGCGGACAGGTCCGGCATGCTTTAGCGCCGAATCAAATGAGGCGTGCCACTCAGCGGTCTCCTCTGGATCGGTATCGACCAGTTGGTCAATAAATTGGTCGGGCGTATCCAGAATTTCGCTCATGTACCTATCTTTCCCTTTTGGCGCCCCTTAGTCACATTGAGAGCCGCACTTGAGCCCGTATTGGGGCTTAGGGCTGCTGCAATTTGCAAAAAAAGGTGGGAAAGGCCTTTGAATCTGGAAGAAATTAGTAAAAAAAATCGAAAAAGACTTGCCTTTCCAATCACTCTTAGGTGGACTTGTCACTTGGTCGCCTCCGGCAGGAGCGCAAATTGTTAGGGAAGGGATGGTCGTTGGTGAATACCCCCTCGGGGTCAATGGCAGGCAGATTGGGGTTTGAGCCAGGTTTCCTTATTTTGGAATCGGGGTATGGCCAAGATTGTGATCAATCTCTGCGATCGCAGATTGTTGATCTAACTGGTAATGAATTCCTACAAGGACAAGTCCACGAGGTTGTTGACGCTGTACTTTTGTGGTGGCGCGATGGGGATGGCGATCTCGTAGACGAACTCGTCGATGTACTCGCTTATCTCTGTGAAAAAGGACCCATCTGGGTATTGACTCCAAAGGCGGGAAGACCAAATCATGTTGAACCTAGTGATATTCAGGATGCGGCGCCAACAGCAGGACTTAGCCAAACCTCATCATTTAGCGTAGCCCCAGATTGGTCAGCAACTAGATTGGTCGCACGCCGCGTTGGTAAGAAATAGAAGTACCAGATAGATTTCCGACATGACTACTCCACTCGCCATAGGCTCACTAGCCCCACATTTTGAGTTAGCAGATCAGCACGGTACCAAAATATCCTTGTCTTCTTTTCAAGGTATCAAGAACGTCGTTTTGCTTTTCATTCCTTTCTCATTTTCTGGAATCTGCACGGGTGAACTCTGCGCTATGCGCGACAACCTAAATGCCTTTCAAAATGATGATGTTGAACTTCTTGCGATTTCCTGTGATTCAGTTTTTACGCAGAGGGCATTCTCCGAAAAAGAAGGATACAAATTTCCAGTATTAAGCGATTTTTGGCCCCACGGTGAAACCGCGAAAGCTTATGGAGTTTTCAACGAGGCGCGAGGTTGTGCTATTCGTGGAACTTTTATCATCGATAAAGCCGGTATTTTGCGCTGGCAAGTCTTAAACGCAATGGGCGATGCACGCCATATTGAGGATTATCAAAGCGCTTTAGCAGCAATTTAAACCCTTCGGTCTGGGCAATTCGTACTAGATGACGTATTCGAGTAGAATCGGCAAGACCGTTAGGGTGCTTAGCTCAGTGGTAGAGCGCCTCGTTTACACCGAGGATGTCGGGGGTTCGAAACCCTCAGCGCCCACCAATTCTCTTTGATGGCCAGGCATGGAGAAGGGAATTCAAATTGAAAGCCACCTCCAATGATCAATTGCAAGTTCTGGATATACAGCGCATGGATTTCGCACTTGCTACCTTGACCCACAAAATGGCTTCCCTGCCTGAAATTGGCGAACTGCTAGCAGTGGGTCAGCGTCTGGCTGTAGTCCGCGATTTAGCGATCGCGGCCCAAACACAAATCAGTGACATTGGACGTGAATTACTTCGCTCTGAGGCAGATGTTGAACAAGTAGTCCTGCGCCTTGAAAAAGACGAAAAACGATTGGGAGATGGCTCCACTGGAGCCAAAGAGTTGGAGAAATTGCAGCACGAAATAGGAACACTCAAGGGGCGCCGAGCTGAATTGGAAGAGATTGAGTTAGAAATCATGATGCGCATCGACTCCATCAAAGATCGCCTAAATGAACTTCGAATCGAAGAAGGAGTGCTTAACGATCAAACGCGCGATTTGACCAGCCGAAAGGAATTGGCTTCTGCAGAATTGCAAAATAAAATTGAATTAATATCTCAAGAGCGGCTCGCCACTGCCAACGGAATCGACAAGTCATTTCTAGACCTGTACGAGAAGATTCGAAGTGGAGGTGGAACTGGGGCGGCTGCTTTGAAAGAGGGACGCTGCGATGGATGCCACCTAGCTATCAACAGCGTAGAACTTAGCCGCATGAAATCTATTGAGCCCGACGAGGTCGTGCGCTGTGAAGAGTGTCGCTGCATTTTGGTGCGCGGAGCCAAATAGTGTCTCGACATTTTCAGATGACCGCCGACGGCGGATCACGTGGAAATCCCGGTCCAGCAGGGTATGGATCAGTGATTCATGAGGGAAATATCGTGATCGCCGAGCTCTACGATTACATAGGAATCGCCACTAACAATGTTGCCGAGTACAGCGGGTTAGTTGCTGGCCTTACGGCAATTCATGAATTGGATCCCGAAGCTGGGGTGGATGTCCGAATGGACAGCAAATTGGTCGTGGAACAGATGTCGGGGCGCTGGCAGATAAAGCATCCGGAGATGCGGCAATTAGCGCAACAAGCAAGAGCGGCTCATCCCAGTTCGTTGGTTACTTACACGTGGATACCGCGCGAAGAAAATGCGCATGCGGATCGTCTTGCCAATCGCGCCTTAGATGAAAAGAACGGCGGCGCCGTTAAACCCAAGAACTTATTAATGGAACGGCTGCGGATGCCAGAAACTCCCACGATGATTTATCTAGCAAGACATGGAGAGACGGTGTTGACTCCTGATCGACGTTTTTCTGGAAGTGGGGAACCGAATCCAGAATTAACCGCTAAGGGGAAGGCACAGGCGCAACTGCTTGCCCAAGAAGTAACAAAGTTAGCGCCAGAGATTCTAATTTCCTCGCCGCTCTTGCGGACCACGCAGACAGCGCAGGCGATCGCCGCTGCCACAGGGCTGCCAATCGATTATGACGAAGCCTGGTTTGAATGTGGCTTTGGACTTTGGGATGGTTTATCTATCGAAGAAGTAAAGGAAAACTTTCCAGGGCAGTATTTGGAGTGGGTATCTTCCACCTCTTACGCCCCGCCCGGCGGCGAGTCCTATGACGCGCT
>JANXME010000151.1 GCA_025354785.1 Actinomycetes bacterium
CTATCTAGATGTGCCATCCAAGCGGTGGCTAGAGGAAGTTATAAAAGATACCAAAAAGACCGTTCTTTTTGTCAGCCATGATCGCGAATTATTGGACCGAACCGCCAACCGGATAATTACTTTGGAGCAGGGGGCCAATGGCAATACCGCTTGGGTCCATGGCGGAAGATTTTCGACTTGGCACGATGCCCGCAAAGCTCGCAACGAACGCTTTGCCGAGCTACTGCTGCGTTGGGAGCAAGAACATGCCCGACTCAAGGAGCTGGTGCGAACCTTGCAATGGCAAGCGGCAAGTAGCCCGGATATGGCATCTAAATATCGCGCGATGCAAACTCGGCTACGAAAGTTTGAGGAAGCCGGCGCGCCGGAAGCCCCACCGATTGAGCAAGATGTTCAAGTTGGTTTGCGCGGAGGACGTACTGGGCTGCGCGCGCTTACCTTTGAAAATCTTTCACTTGATGGGCTGACTGAGCCATTCAATTTTGAAGTTTTCTTTGGAGATCGGGTGGCTGTCTTGGGTAAGAATGGGACCGGTAAGTCTCACTTTCTAAGAATGATTTCTGGCGATGCCAGCGTTAAATATTCTGGAACTTTCAAGTTGGGAGCGCGCGTACAACCGGGCTACTTTGCCCAGACCCATTCCCATCCAGAATTTATGGCCAAGACACTTCTGGAATTGCTCTGGGAAAATTACTCGCTGCAATTAGGGCCGGCCAAAAGCGTGCTGCGCAGATACGAGATTCATAACCAAGCCGAGCAAAAGTTTTTCTCCCTTTCTGGGGGACAACAAGCGCGCTTTCAAGTGCTCCTGCTAGAACTTTCTGGGTCCACTCTTCTCTTGCTAGATGAGCCAACCGATAATTTGGATCTAGCTAGCGCGCAGAGTTTGGAGCACGCTTTAGGTCGATACGAGGGCACAGTCGTTTCCGTAACTCATGATCGCTGGTTCACGAGAGGGTTCACGCGCTACCTGATTTTCGGGGCAAATGGTCAAGTCTTTGAGAGCCCAGAGCCCGTTTTTGAGCACTAAATAGGCGGTTTTGACCCATAGGCGCCCTCACGGGTACTCTTACCCTCCTGCGCCACAAAGGCGCTTTGTAGGCAAAATCGGTGAAAGTAGAAGCGAGGGCAAGCGCGTGCGTACATATAGTCCAAAGCCAGAAGATGCTGTGCGTAATTGGCATGTCATCGACGCTGAAGGCGTTGTATTGGGTCGTCTTGCGACTCACGCTGCTGTTCTTCTACGCGGTAAGCACAAGCCCACCTTCGCACCTCATATGGATATGGGCGATTTCGTCATCATCATCAACGCCGAAAAGGTCGCGCTCTCAGGTCAAAAAACAACTCAGAAATTTGCACACCAACACTCTGGTTTTCCAGGCGGCTTAACTTCTACCGTTTATGGCGATCTCTTCGTTAAGCACCCAACGCGCGCGGTAGTAAAAGCGATCAAAGGTATGTTGCCAAAGAATCGTCTTGGCCAAGTTGTTGCTACAAAACTTAAA
>JANXME010000230.1 GCA_025354785.1 Actinomycetes bacterium
CCATTGACTAAAGTCACGGTTGTCGTAACTTCTTCAAGCAGGGGTTTAGTTTCGTCAGTCACGGCCTTTAGCGAAACTTTGGCCTCGTCAATCAACCTACCGACTCGGATAACTAAGTAACTCACCGCCATTGCAATCAAAAGGAGTGCACAAGCCGCAATAATTGTCGCAATTCCGCCTGGACCCATTTCGTTTCCTCCCTAAACATTGCTCCTTGAGGTAAATCCTACCCGAACGCTTACGCGCTTGTGACTGGAATTACTACATCTGGAGTGCGGTGCTCGCGATGAGCCACGAGGGAGGCTTGGTGATACTCCTCAATTTTCGCCATTAACTCCGAGCTTTTATAAGGTCGTCCATCAACGATTGGACCTTGCTCCATCTCAATGACCGCCGCCACATCATCACCGGACATAGTTTTAAATGTTTCTAAAGCGTGGGCCAGGGCAAGAACCTGGGTTCGATTCTCTTTTAATATCGCTTCGGCCTTGAGTAACAGGCCGGAGAGATTGTCTTCAATACGATCAGAGAGTGCTCGGCGAATATCTGCTACTGACCCCTCTTTTCCATCTCTGCCTTTGCCACCGCCTGGAGCGCCAACTTCAAACCGACGATTGGTGGCATGTGAAGAGATCGTCGAACCCATTCCCCAATGTCCTTCCATTAGAGATGCGATAGTGGTTGCACTCTCTAAATCCCCAGAGACACCTGATGAATTATCGCCTTCAAAGAACATACGCTCGCCCGCGAGGGAGGCAAGTGAAACCAAAATGTCAGACTCATACTCGGATCGCCAACGAGTGAATTGATCATCAGGTGGAATGCTGGCGACCATGCCCAGGTAATCTGAACCCTTTTCAATAGTGGCTAGATCAATAGCCATGTGCTGACGCACTCTATGAGCCATCACTGCGTGACAAGATTCATGCACCGCAATCGCGTGACGTTCTCTCTCAATGTATTCCACATCCTCTGATGGTCCGAGTTCTTTCAACTGCTTGGCTTTTACTACATCTGGCCAAGTGATCGAAATGCGACCGTTTCGGATCGCGGTTATAAGGGCTTCGTTAATCGTGTCTTTTATCGATGCTCCCGTGGCATACGGCGTTATCGTTGCCAATTTATCGATTTCTTCTGCCGTAAGGGAATGCGAAACCTTCGCCAAATATCCTTCATATGTTCTTACGCGACCGGCTTTACTTGGATATCCAACGCGATACATACGATCAATTCGTCCCGGCCGAAGGAGCGCTTCATCCAAAGCTTCGGGCATATTTGTGGCCATAACGACCAATATTCGATACTTAGGCGGGCTCTTGGGTCGCATACCTAAAGTGCGTCTTACTATTCGATTGAAAAAGCCGCGCGGCTTCTTAAGGCCAGAGAGTTCGGTCAGCAACGCTTGTAACGTTCCCATGCCTCCTCCGCCTCCGCCTCCGGCGGCGCCCCCCATAACAAAGCTTTCGCGTACCAGTAGTGACGCCGCAGCAGGTGATAAGTAAGTTCCCCCGTGACACGAACTTCCAAAGGGAGATGGCTTGCTCTTTTCAGAATTACGCTGCTGGCCACCCGAGGAAATAGCGCCGCGATTGCCCAGAGAATCGGCTTCATCAAAGAATACGACAACCCCGCCGTAGCGGAGAGCTAATTTACGTAACTTGCGAAATAGTGACTTAACTTTAAGAACGCCAACCCCAAAAAACATATTTGTGAAAGCACCTGGATCTACGAAGACGAAGGGCTTTCCCGTTTCGCCAGCCATCGACTCCGCCATCAAAGTCTTACCTGTGCCCGGTGGGCCCCACAGAAGTATTCCTCCAGGGACATAACCACCGTGCTTCTCAATCTCCTCTGGCTTTTCCAGAAAGAGCAAGTTTTCACGGATTCGATTTAAGACGTGGTCCTGACCCCATACATCTGTGAATCGCGTTCGAATGTCATCGGGAAAGTAGGTGTCAACACCTCCACGACTGAGAAACCAGAACATCGCGCCGAATTGAATAATTACAAAAAAGACGCCAAATAGCAGTTGTCCCAACAGAGGAAGCGCATTAAAGATTGCTTTGGGTGCCAGAAATAGAGCCCGAATCGGTGTCTCTTTGTAAATCGCTCCCAGTACAACGGCAAAGAGCGCGATCACGATCAACGCTTTGATTACTCGGGAAAGACGAAACCGAGTCCAATCGCTAAATTTATGAAGAACCCGATCAACTGCCCCAAAGTATCTCTGCCAAATTCCGTGATATGGCGCCGCTAATTCCGAAACCAGAAAATGCAGTTGACGCAAGATTTCCACGGCGAAAAGTAT
>JANXME010000244.1 GCA_025354785.1 Actinomycetes bacterium
GATAGCGCCATCATCGTCACCGATTCGGCGCTGGCAGGCAGTGATGCGCTCGCCACTTCTCGAGTACTGGCGCAAATTATTTCCGGCGGGGAATTTGATCTAGTGCTCTGTGGTACCGAATCTACCGATGCGCGCATGAGCGTAATTCCAGCAATGTTGGCCCAGCGCTTGGGGTGGGCGAGTTTAACTTTTGCCGGATCTACGCAAATCAATCCAGAGGAGATGAGCGCCACAATTACACGTGACACTGAAGTGGGCATTGAAACGATCAAGGCCAAATTGCCAGCAGTAATAAGTGTTATTGAAAAAATAAACGAACCACGCTATCCGTCTTTTAAGGGCATTATGGCCGCGAAGAAGAAAGGTATGGAAGTGCGAGATTTAGTCGCGGTGGGAATTAGCGCTGATGCGGTGGGAAGCGCTGGATCTTGGAGTTCGGTGGTCGATGCTGTTTCGCGTCCGGCCCGCGCTGCTGGCATAAAGATTGTAGATGAAGGAAATGCAGGAACGGCTCTCGTGGAATTTTTAGCAGATCGCAAATTAATATGAGCGAAGTTTTTATTCTCGCCCAACACCTAGATGGCTCCATCGCCGGTGTTACTTTTGAATTGGCAACTTTGGGTGCGCGCGCAGGAAAGGTAACTGCGCTAATTCTGGCTGAACTTGGAGCCGGAGACGCTCTGGCCGCACAAATGAATACGGGGCCGATATCTAAAGTAATAGTTGTGGAGAATTCCGATTTTAGTAAATATGGTGTGGCCGCCGCCGCCGATGCCTTGGGACATTTAGTTAAATCTCATCAGCCCACCGCTTTCTTGATCGCCTCTAGTGCATTTGGGAAGGAGGTTGCAGGTTGTGTGGCGGTAATTTCGGATTCGGGCATTATTACCGACGCTGTTGATCTTGCAGCCGACCTAACTGCAACCCAGATTGTTTTCGGAGGTTCAACCACAGTTCGCTCGCGCATTAGTCACGGTTGCTCCATAGTTACGGTGCGGCCAAACTCAGTTAGCGCTGATTTGGCTACATGCACACCCTCGATAGAGAAATTAGAAATTGCTATAAACGAGGTTGCGAAAAAAGCACTGACTTTATCAATCCGGCCACCTATAAAAGGAGGACGTCCCGATCTCACGGAAGCAAATATCATCGTCTCTGGCGGTCGCGGCACCAATGGAGATTTTGGTCCAGTAGAAGAGTTTGCCGATGCGCTGGGAGCCGCAGTTGGAGCTTCGCGGGCAGCAACTGATGCTGGTTGGTACCCACATTCTTTCCAGGTTGGTCAAACTGGCAAGACGGTTAGCCCCTCCCTTTATGTGGCATGTGGAATTTCTGGGGCCATTCAACATCGCGCGGGGATGCAGACCAGCAAAACCATCGTAGTTATCAATAAGGATCCGGAAGCCCCAATCTTTGAAATCGCAGATTTTGGCGTGGTTGGCGACTTATTTAACGTTTTGCCGCAGGCTAGCGTTGGCGTGCGCGCCAGGAAGGGCTGACGCGCCCTCGCCCTAGAATTGGGCAATGTCCATTTACCTCGACCACGCCGCAACCACGCCTATGGCGCCAGTTGCGGTTGCGGCGATGGTTAACCAACTTAGCAAAATTGGAAATCCATCTAGTTTGCACACTCAAGGACGGGCAGCGCGCAAAGATTTAGAAGGAGCGCGCGAACTCATTGCCAGCGCCGTTGGGTCACTAGCTAAAGAAATAATTTTCACAGGATCGGGAACAGAGTCCAATAACACGGCGGTCAAAGGTCTCTTCTGGAAAGGTCGGGATACGGGCCGGCGCGTAATAGTAATTTCCGCGATCGAGCATCACGCAGTATTGGATCCTTCGCGCTGGCTAGGCGAGGAAGAAGGTGCCGAAGTAATTGAACTAGGCGTTAACTCGGATGGCGCTGTAAATCTGGAAGAGCTGCAAAATTTGCTTTCCGCGCGTGGAGATGAAATTGCCTTAATTTCGGTTATGAGTGCAAACAACGAGACCGGCGTCATTCAGCCAGTTGGCGATATTGTAAAAATGGCCGGCCCATATGGCGTTGCCGTGCATTGCGATGGTGTTCAAAGTTTTGGAAAAATTCCACTTTCTTTTGCAGATTTAGGGCTGACTGCGCTGACCCTAAGCGCCCACAAAATTGGCGGACCTCTCGGGATTGGCGCGCTGGTATTACGTGCCGGTTTGGATATCCCTGCGCTGTTGCATGGGGGTGGTCAAGAAAGAGATATTCGAAGTGGAACCTTGAATGCCCCCGCCATCGTCGCTTTTGCCGCAGCCACAAAAGAGTGCGTTGATACTTTTGCCGCGCGAAATGAAAGAGTTAGGCAATTGCGCGATCACTTTATTAACGAGATTTTGCTGCGCATCCCTGACGCATTTGTGAACGGTCTGGCCGCGGAACGCCTGCCGGGCATCGTGAACGTAACTTTCCCTGGTACGGAAAGCGATACCTTGCTTTTGCTTTTGGATGCTAAAGGAATTTCCTGCTCTACCGGTTCTGCTTGCACCGCGGGTGTACAACGCCCCAGCCACGTTCTGATGGCGATGGGACATAGCCAGACGAGCGCTCGATCCTCGCTGCGTTTCTCCTTTGGTGCGACAACGACCGAGGATGAGATAACGCAAGCCCTGGAAATACTCCCTGGCGTGATTGAAGGCGCACGATTGGCAAATCTGCGATGAAGTTAATCGCGGCGATGAGTGGGGGCGTGGATTCGGCGGTAGCCGCAGCCCGGGCTGTAGAAGCCGGCCATGAAGTAATTGGTGTCCACCTAGCGCTCTCTTCTAATCCGCAGAAGTATCGCTCTGGTGCGCGTGGATGTTGCACCATTGAAGACTCCCACGATGCACGTCGTGCTGCGGACGTAATCGGGATTCCTTTCTACATATGGGATATGGCCGAGGAATTTCATGACGGTGTGGTTGAGAATTTTTTAGCCGAATACGCGCAAGGGCGCACTCCAAACCCTTGCCTGCGTTGTAACGAGAAGATTAAATTCGCAGCCGTTTTGGATAGGGCGCGCGCCATGGGTTTTGATGGAGTAGTTACAGGTCACTATGCCAAAACTATGGATGGGCCCTCTGGCAAAACTTTGCACCGCGCAGTTGACCCGCTAAAAGATCAGTCTTATGTATTGTCGGTCCTTACGGTGGAGCAAATTGCAGGTGCCATTTTTCCATTGGGAGATACCGAAAAAGTTGATATTCGCATTGAGGCGGCAGCGCGCGGTCTGGCAGTTGCGCAAAAACCCGATAGCCACGACATCTGTTTTGTGCCATCGGGAGATAACGCGGGCTGGTTGCGCGATCGATTGGGTAGCGATACCGGTCCAATCGTGGATCAAGATGGTAAGAAGCTGGGCGAGCACAAGGGCGCCTATACCTACACAATTGGTCAGC
>JANXME010000264.1 GCA_025354785.1 Actinomycetes bacterium
CTCGACGATCTTTCAAACCTGCCACCTTGCCCGCAAAGTAGCGATTTTTACGCTCAAATTCCCAAACTCTCTACCTTTTCTTGAGAGTCTAGTCGGAGATAATGGTGTGAAAAGCGCTGATTTTCTTGCCTTTTCGCACATGTCAACAAAAATATTTGTTTGCGACACGCGCGCAAAGAGATGGACTCACGCTCATTTAATGCGTAAATTTCTAGACACGTTAGGCGGTTGCTTAACATTTACGCGTAAATATAAGGGGAATTGATGAATAAGACCCAATTCATTGCCTCGTTGACGCCACACTTCAACGACAGCAAGAAAGAGGCTGCACACGCTGTAGATATCGTTTTTGATGCCATTGTTCGCAATCTCGCCAAGGGTGAAGATGTAACTATCAATGATTTCGGCAAGTTCAAGAAGGTCGATCGCAAAGCCCGCAAGGGTCGCAACCCATTCACCGGCGAGACCATCCAGATTAAAGCCAGTAAGAAGCCACGCTTCCTACCTGCCAAAGGCCTCAAGGAAGTTATCGCTGGTACCCGCAAACTTGAACCAGCTCCAAAGCCAGCGCCCAAGATTGTTAAGCCAGTTGTAAAGGCAGTAGCAAAGAAGGCCGCCCCTAAGAAGGCCGCTAAGAAGGCCGCCCCTAAGAAGGCCGCTAAGAAAGTTGTAGCGAAGAAGAAGTAATTTTTGCAATTAAAAGCGGGGCCGCCTATGAAAGTGGGAGGTCCCGCTTTTTTCTCCCCGCAGGTAGAGTGAGCAGGTGAGCGCAGAAATTGTTTATCCGCCTCCCACGGGTAAACCGCTAGGCACCAATCGGACTTTCACGACATGTGCAGCCATAGTAATTCCTATTCTGCGGGCCTTTACCAAACGCGATTGGAGCGGGCAGGAAAATATTCCTGCATCTGGTCCCGCGATCGTGATCAGCAACCATGTCTCCTATGCCGACGTTCTTTTCTTCGCGCAGTTTCTCTATAAGAGTGGACGCGCCCCCAGATTTATTGGAAAGAGATCAGTTTTTGAAATACCAATTATTGGCCGTATTATTTTGGCTGCCGGACAGATTCCTGTTGATCGCGAAAGTGCGACTGCCAGCAAAGCCTTGGAGCATGCGGTTGCTTCTTTAAAGGCTGGCCATCTGGTGGGTATATATCCGGAAGGTACCTTGACTCGGGATGAAAATTTGTGGCCCATGGCGGCTAAAACTGGGGCGGCGCGCTTAGCAATTCTTACCGAAAATCCCATAATTCCCGTAGCTGCTTGGGGAGTTAACAAAGTTCTGCCGCGATATGGAAAACGCGTACACCTTCTACCTCGCACCATGGTCACATTGCGCGCCGGGGCTCCCATCGATCTTTCGTGTTGGTACGGTAAAGCCGATGATCAAGTTGCCTTAGTAGAAGCGACCGCTTTTGTTATGGCGAAATTGACTTCAATGGTTGCCGAAATTCGGGGTGAGAGCGCTCCGAGTGTTGTCTTCGATCCGCGCACCTCGGACTTGCCACGCACTGGAAACTTTAAGAAAAAGTCTAAATGAGTTCAGTAACAGTTTTAGGTGCAGGGCAATGGGGCACGACGATGGCGCAAGTTTTGGTTGATGCCGGTAATGAAGTTCTTCTCTGGGGTCGCAACCAAGAAACAGTCGACGAGATAAATGGTTCACATACCAATAGCCGCTACCTGCATGACATTGTCCTGCCTACTGGGTTGAAAGCCACATCCAACATTGAGGCGGCTATGGCCAATAGCGCTATCTATGTGATTGCGATTCCGGCCCAAACGTTGCGCGAAAATCTGGCAATTTGGCGTCCACTAATTTCTAGCCAGGCACGATTGGTAAGTACCATAAAAGGAATTGAAGTTGCAACTTATATGAGAATGACCGAAGTACTCCACGAAGTTTTAGGCATTGATGAGAAGCGCTTGGCCATCGTAACCGGACCAAATTTGGCAAATGAATTAATCTTGCGCCAACCCGCGGGCGCCGTGGCGGCTTCGGCCTCTTCGGAGTTTGCACACGAAGTTCAGAATTTGTTTTCAACTCCGTACTACCGCGTATATCTTTCACAAGATGTCGTGGGTTGCGAGATGGCTGGGGCTATCAAGGGCGTAATTGCACTGGCTGTTGGTATGGCAGTTGGGATGGGGTTAGGTGAAAATACCCAAGCCATGCTGATAACTCGTGGGTTAAATGAGGTGGCTAGATTAGGCGCGGCACATGGCGCAGATCCGCTGAGCGTGGCCGGGCTGGCCGGCATGGGGGATTTAGTGGCATCTTGTTCTTCAGCGCTCTCACGCAATCGCTCATTTGGCGAAGCACTTGGATATGGCGGAACGATGGAATACGCGCGTTCTCACGTCTCCAAGACGATTGAGGGCGTAGCCTCGGCGGGAGCGGTTGTGGAGATCGCACATCGAGTGGGGGTGGAGGTGCCAATTATTGAAGCGGTGGCCGATGTAGTTAAGGGCACCCTAACCCCCCTTCAAGCGTTACATCGCCTGATGGAAATAAGCACCAGAGCTGAGGATTTCATAAAGTGAACAAGATTAAAGTTGCAATTCTTTGTGGAGGTCGTAGCAGCGAGCACGAGATCTCCTGTGTTTCTGCCGGTGGCGTGCTTAGTGCAATTGATCGAGAAATTTATGATCCTATACTTATTGGCATAACTCGAACAGCCGGGCGCTGGGTATTAATTCCAGAAAATTATTCACTCGGAATCGTAGATGGTG
>JANXME010000268.1 GCA_025354785.1 Actinomycetes bacterium
CACAAATTTGGTAAGCATCTCGTGCTGATTCATCCCAGCACCGATGGCCTTAACTAAGCCCTGATCCCGCAGCTCGATCAGTGTTTGAACTCCCGTAGTTGAAGCGCTCTCCCAATGGTTATCTGGATCGTGTAAGTACAAAATGTCGATGTAATCCACATCAAGTCTTTTAAGGCTGTCTTCAAAAGAGCGCATAATTCCGTCGCGCGAATAGTCATACACACGCTTAACATCGGCCGGGACAACAAAGCCTTCTTTATCCAATTCGTTGGCTGTCTCCGGGCTTGGAACCAAAACTCTTCCGACTTTTGTGGAGATCACAATCTCTTCCCTTGGCAATCCTTTTATTGCCTGGCCCAAGCGCCGCTCTCCTAGGCCCAATCCATAATGAGGTGCTACATCAAAATATCTGATACCCGAATTCCAAGCCTCGCTGACAGCCTCTTTGCAGGCTTTATCGGTGGTCTCGCGAAAAAGATTTCCGAATTGTGCGCAGCCCAGACCTAACTTGCTTAGAATGATTCGATTCCGCACCGTAGTGGTCGCTATCGTGGCCATCTTCTTCTCCTTGTATGACGAAGAAATCTCCCGCACTTGGGAGTTCAAATCCTATAGTATCTTTCGACCGGATTGATTAGCCCTTACGGAGTTTGGCACCCAGTTCGCGAATCTCGGTCAGATTTCTAGCGCCAGCCAGCGCCATCGTATTTAACAATTCTTTGCGCATGATCGAAACGGTTTTCTCCACGCCACGTTGGCCATCTGCCATAACCCCATACAAGTATGCCCGGCCAACGAGAACTGCTTTCGCGCCCAAGGCGATCGCAGCATAAACATCCTGGCCGGAAAGAATCCCGCCATCGATATAAACATCAATCTTTCCATCCACTGCCTCTACGACATCTTCCAATATTTCAAGAGGGACTGGACCTTGATCCAATTGTCGGCCCCCGTGATTGGACACGACCAAGCCTGCTACACCCATTTTTGATAATTTCTTGGCGTCGTTTACGTTCTGGACACCTTTAACAATAATTGGTCCATCCCAAACACTTTGTAGCCATGCCAAATCTTTCCAAGCCATTGCTGGATCAAAAATAGCCACCGCGAGTTCTTGCAAAGATTTATCCCAGCCTCGAAAAGCAGCAAATTCCAATGGCTTGGTGGTAAGCAGATTGAGCCACCACCTTGGCTTCATTGCAATTGCCAGAATCGTCGAAGGACGGATGCGCGGAGGAATTGTCAGCCCATTCTTGGTGTCCCGATTTCGCAATCCCGTAACCGGAGTGTCAATGGTCAAGATCAGCGCCTCGAAACCATTCTCCTTGGCTTGCTTAATCACGCTAAGGCTGTCCTCGCGATTTTGCATTACATATAACTGAAACCATCTTCTGGCGCCCGGAACTGCTGCAGCCAATTCTTCTGGCGAAGTAGTACCCATCGTTGAAAGGCCGTAGATCAGATTGTTCCTCTCCGCCACTGCTGCCACTGCTGGTTCGCCAACGTGATACATGAATCTGGTATATCCAGTTGGGGCGAAAATAATCGGTAGAGAAACTTCTCTACCAAAAATTTCTAGCGAAGTATCTAGATCGGAGACATCTTGAAAACCACGTGCCTTCACCTCAACGTTTTTAAAACTGGCCAGCGATCGTTCGTATCCGATCTCTCGTCCTGCCGAGCCTTGCACATAATCGAAAACTACGCGCGGTACCTTTTTTTTAGCTATTCGCGCAAGATCTGCCACTGTTACCGCTCGCTCGACAGCACGCCGTGGTCGATTCCAGGCAGGTAAACTGAAATCTACGAGTGAAAAGAAGTATTTGATGCTTGGGAGTTGGCGTTTGCTGACCTGCAATTCGCCTTTATCTTTTTGCATATTGAGGTAGAGGTTACACGGTTGGCGCAAATATTAGAATCAGCTAAGAAATCAATATCAGCGACTCGACATCGAGCTGAATATTGGCCGGTGATCTAATCGAAGGGTAGAAAATCAGGACGCTGCCACCGTCCTTAGGCAACGTAATTTCCACATGATTGCGGAAGGATTTGTCGTAGGCATAAATTAACCCCGCATTGGTTGAAACTTGCGTATTGTTAAATTGATTTCCCATATCTACCAAAGGCCTTAATGAACTTGGGCGAGTGTTACTTTTTATAATCAAACGACTTTCTGTAACATTCTCAAGACCTAGCCCGCCTGAGTAATAGGTAATAACTGCGGTGCCAGATTTCGAAATTACCAAGCCGTAGCGGCTGCCAGAAATCGGGCCCAGCCAATATGCCGTGCCGTGGACCCGCTTCACGTCAGATACCAACTCGCTGGCACTGAGGGTAACTGCTCCTGATATTTGTATTGCCGAACTTGATGTGCCTTGACGCTCATTTTCGAAGAATTGAAATATGCCCGCGCCCAACAAGAGGGAAATCGCGATATCTAATAAGAGATTTCGAATAATATGGGGGTGATCTCGACTGTACCGAGCAATTCTCCCCTTTGGCGGGGCAGCCGCCTCAACTAGCTCAGGAGTTAGACTCACGCGTCATATTATCACTTTGAGTAATTATTCTTTGTAAAACGAACTTGGCTCCCCCAGTAATTCGCTCCCCTCATATGGGGACTTGAACTCCACCCTGCTTTTGGACTATTTCTCCAAAACCAAGGTGGATGAGGCATCGACGTTGACCTTATTGGCACCTTTCAAGGTCGCCAGAACTTTAGTCCCAGCCACGGATCCTTTGACGACAACTCCCCAATCTCCCTTTGCCGGCAAGTTAATGGAGATTGAAGCAGCATTTGGATTGTGTATCACAACGATCGTCTTCCAAGAATCCTTTGCAGCAGCTCCGTTGAGCGAATAGGCAATCGCACTTGATCAGCACTTAGGAATTTAAGGCCATTTTGAACGCCTTGCGTGTTTGCCATTCGAAAGGCTGGATGCGCGGAGCGCAATGCCAAGAGTCCCTTGTAGTAATTTACAGTTGCAATATTTTCGCTACGCAAATTCCACTTGAGCGAATTTACTGAATCATCGGATTTATAACTATTGGAATCTCCTTGCTTGGATCGCAAGAATTCTTGCCCAGCTTGCATAAAAGGAGTCCCTTGCGCGAGCAGGGCTATCGACGCTGCGAATCTATCGAGGGTGGCCAACTTCTCCGGTGGCAATTTTGGAACGCTGGCTGAAATTTTGTCAGCCAAAGTCAGATTGTCGTGGGACTCCACATAATTGACCGATTGAGTTGGATCGCTCGTAATCCACTTACCAAGGACGTCTCGACTAAAGAATGTATTGCCAACGATACCGACCCTGGTATTCAGGATTTGGTTTAAGTTGCCCGTGGCATAACCAGTTTCGGTGGCGTTGAAAACTGACCCCTTGATTCCATCTCGAAATTGGTCATTGAAAGCCGCAATCCCACCTAGGGAACCGATATTCTTCTGATTTGCCCGCAACTCTGGTGCCAGAGTGCCCATATCCCAGCCCTCGCCAATTATAAGAATCGTGGGATCAATTTTCGTCAATTCCTTGCGGATCAATTGCATAGTTTCTATGTCGATCAATCCCATTAGATCGAAACGGAAACCATCCATGTGATATTGGGTGGCCCAATATTTAATTGAATCAACGATCAACTTCTGTGCCATCGGTCTCTCCGATGCGAAATCATTTCCCACTCCGCTGCCATTGGCTAGCGTGCCATCAGAATTTCTTCTAAAGAAATATCCGGGAACAATGTTTTCTTCACTAAAATTAGGAACGCTATAAACGTGGTTATAAACTACATCCATCATGACCCGCAATTTGTTGTCATGCAGAGTCTGTATGGCGCTCTTGAGTTCTGTAATTCGCAGAGCGGGTTTGGTCGGATCTGTCGAATAGGAACCTTCAGGAACATTGTAATTCTGCGGATCGTAACCCCAATTAAAAGTGGGGTTATTTTCATCCACCGAGGCGTAATCAAAGATTGGCAGCAACTCCACATGCGTAACGCCCAAATCCTTTATGGCGTTCACTCCCGTTTTACCGCCAGACGGGCTAGTTGTATTGATATCCGTTAGCGCAAGATATTTACCTTTGTGGGCCACAGGAATATTGCTGGATGCATCCATAGAAAGATCTCTGATGTGGAGTTCATAAATTACTGCGTCGGTTCCTTTTCCGCTAAAGGAAGGCTTTTTGCTGGTCCAAACCTTAGGGTTTGTCTCAACCAGATTTAGAACGACCCCGCGCCCCCCATTTACTGTAACTGCGCGCACATAAGGGTCAACCGCTTCCCTCTCGACCCCACCGACCGTCACCCGGTAGTTGTAGATCGTTCCGTTTAGGTCGCCTTTAACGTTTGCAATCCAAGTGCCTTTAACATCGGAAACCATAGGGGTTAGTACCGCTGAAGAAGCCGGGGCGTCGCTCTTAGCATAAATTGCTAAGGCAACCGCGGTGGCCGTGGGCGCCCAAACTCTAAAGGCAGTGTGATCAACGGCGTAAGTATTTCCCAGGTCATTTCCGGAATAGGTGAAACGATCGTTGAAGCCTGCCGAATTCATTATTTTTCCAGGGGTAGTCTCAACTGTTCCAAATTTCGCATGCGAAACTTGGTAGGTCTTGCCCAAGGTTAAATCTGCCGCCAGATTCAATTGAATTTGAGTCGCACTTGTCGCGCTTCCATTAAGAGCATCCACAGATAGAACTTGAACTCCATCAGAAACTGTAAATCCCTCATTGCCACTTCCATTTAAGGTCGCTTTTTGGCTCAACTCCAAGGTAATTTGCCGAAAACCATCGATGGCAGCGCTTCGAATCGTGGCGCTTGCAGTTGGGGCGGCCAAATATATTTTGCTATCTGCCTGGACTAGCCAGATTTCTGCATTGCCGTTGGCATCGAAATTGGTGATAAAGCGATCGTCACTAACATCCTTTGATTGCCAACTATTGAGCCGCACGATAAAGCCCACATTTTCAAAATTTGACATCTCTGGAATATCAATAGTTAAGACTTTCCCAAATGCATCCGAGCCGTTAAATTCCACGCCATTGGCAGATACATCCACATCGCCGCTGCTCCCACTTACATTTTTCCAAAGCCAGAGATTCCATCCCTTGTAATCTTCAGCCGGACGTTGGTAGTGAATAGTCAGGTGGACGGTCGAAGGCGTGGCAATTGCTTGTAGTGGTGCGGTCATAGATATGAGGATGACCCCAACTATCAGGGCCAGGACCGATCGCAATTTTGTATTTCGGGATAATAACGCTGGCATTTGTGGAGCGTCCTTAATTCGGTCGGGTTATATTTGATAGCGCAATTATGAGGCGTAACGTGAGTGCAAACCACCATCTACCATCAAGTC
>JANXME010000320.1 GCA_025354785.1 Actinomycetes bacterium
AGGAAATCATCATTCTTTACAAGAAGTACCTCAACAAGAGTGTCAATTGACATGAATTATTCACCTATTTTTGTTCTTTCTTTAATATAGGCGATCTGCTCGTCTGTTAGAACCTTCAGGGCATCCGATGCATGTCTATCGGAATAACCAAAATACATCTTGACAGCTTGCAAATTACCCTCTTTAATCGGCTTTGCCCACTTTACGAAAGGGCGCTTTTTAGCCCTGATAGTATTTAGGTAGAAGTCGATCTGAGGACGCTTGTCAAGCCCAGATAGGAGATTCATTTGATTAGCTGCGTAAATCTCGTCGGTATGATATGATAAAGCTCTATTTATCATAAACGGTGAATAGATCCGCTCAGCTTCTGGGTCTTCAAATATACTTTTCTTATTTTGAAGAATACTGGGAATAATATCATCAAAGAGTTTCATTCGTCAACAGTCCACGTTTTATTACATTCTTCACAAAGTATAGTCAACGTTAACTTATAAGAATAACCATCAGCTGTGGCGCTCTTAAGTACCATGAGAGCGCCATCTGGATGTTCACATGGAAATAATTCTAACTGTATCATTTAAATTCACAAGTGACTAAGAGTTCGGTCAACATTGCCATTAGATTAATTTCTTGATCA
Source organism: Actinomycetes bacterium (assembly GCA_025354785.1). GTDB lineage: Bacteria > Actinomycetota > Actinomycetes > Nanopelagicales > Nanopelagicaceae > QYPT01. The sequence continues at coordinate 638 of JANXME010000320.1, forward strand.
GCAGCAAAGGCAGCTTGGTATTGATACTTACCAAGGATGACTACCGCTTCTCCAACAGAAGGACCCTTAAATTTATCTAGGACCTTGTCGTAAATATCGCGCATAATCTTTTGCGCATCGGCATCACAATTTTGACCCACCCACTTACGCACAGATTTAAAATCTTTCGATTTAATATAACCGACTAGCTCATCAATCTGTACGTCGCCAATCTGTGCCAGAATACCTACATCAATAGTTCCACCAACAGAATATCGTTGTAGTTCATTTAGAATACGGCGATAGTCCGGAAAGAACTTGGTGATCAATTCTATGATCACCTTCTTATCGTAATCAACCTTCTCTGCGCTAAGAATCTTATCTACACGTTTCATAAACGTAGAAGCCATCTTTGCCTTGTCGGCACCGGATAGTTTAAAGTTGATTACTGCGCAACGGGAATGTAGTGGCTCAATGATACGATTCAGAAAGTTACACGTAAAGATAAAACCACAGTTAGTGGCAAATTCTTCGATAACTCCTCGGAACGCAGCTTGTGCTGTGGGTGTTAAGTAATCACCTTCGTCAATGATAATCATCTTACGACCACCACTGAGAGAAACGGACGACGCGAACCCCTTCACCTTGACACGCAGAGTGTCAATACCGGACTCATCAGATCCGTTGATCAAAATGTAATCCGCTTCAATTTCCTCACACATCGCTCTCGCGACGGTCGTCTTTCCTACTCCGGGACCACCGGCAAGGATCATGTTAGGAATCTCCCCTCGATCTACGTATTCCTGAAATGGCTTCTTTAGATGTTCGGGGAGGATACAGTCTTTCACAGTCTTTGGGCGATACTTTTCGACCCAAAGAAACTTCTCATCATTCAACATAATATAATATTCCTAATTCAAATCAAGAGACTGTAATCTTGGAATCTTCTCCTGTCGTAATGACTAGCTTATCACCGGTCTGCTTAATCTCTGCTCTTGGGAAGTGAATCTTACCACCGCAATCACGAACGTTACCATCCATGTACTTAGACCAGAACATCACCGTAAGATCCTTTTCCTTACCCTGCGTAACTAGGTCGGGAAGCTTCTCACCGTGCTTCTCGATCAAATCCATAAGGTGTTCCTGCTGTTGACTCTGATTCCCCTTTAGAAGAAAAGGAGTATTCACAGGCGCTTCATGAACAGTCTCAAACACCGGAAGTGCCAGGAACTGTTCCTTAGTAAATGTATGCTTATTGAAGTTCATATTACTTGTCAAACTTAGATGCCGTCTGCTCAAGAGCAACCCAGTAGATTATATTCTTTTCCTTGTGAGTGAACTTACTCACGCCCACTGCAGAAATTTCTACCGTATATGCTCCACCGATGATCTTTAGATTTTCGATCTTCAGGACAGCGAAGAACTTGATATTGCTCGTGCCTTCTAGAGTGACGGAGGCATCGTCAACAATTTCACCCTTGACATCGACCGCACAAACACTGATCTTTCCCCCATCACCGTCGCTCTTGATGACGACGTTTGGACACTTCAGAATAGAAGCTACCGAAAGAATCCAGTTATGAATATCCTGA
>JANXME010000348.1 GCA_025354785.1 Actinomycetes bacterium
CAAAAGAGTTGATCCCAAAAAACGCAATAGAAGTAGGATCGTGGTGTAGACAAAAAGTGCTACCAGATCAATGTGCATGACTAGCGAGATTTTCCCTGCCAAAAGTCCTGACAAAATCGCAGTAGTTAAGGCTCCCAGAGACCATAATCCATGGAACCTATTGATGAGATTTTCACCCTGTGGCTTTTGCTCGTGTAATGCCTGGCCATTTATCGCCGAATGAAATCCAGATACACCTAGACCAAGAGTTATATTGCAAAGGAGAAATTGCCAAGGCGAATGAAGATGAACTACTAAAAAGATAGATCCATACATGAGAGTCGCGCTCACCGTCATCACCCGGCGCGAACCAAAGCGATTTACGAATTGTCCCACTGTGAACAAACTGATAATTGAACCCACCGCAGTAAAACTTAAGAGCGTTCCGAACTGCCCATTACTTACACCGAGATTGGCTTTAACTTCAGGGAAACGTGGCAACCAAGACATCATTCCAAAGGAATAAATAAAGAAGAGAGCTCCCAGTGCGCGCCGTGTTGAGGTATTCACTAGTAGAGCGCGTTTGCTAGCGCGCCACGCGCTTTGATTAGTCTCGGATCAGATGGGTCAGCTAAGGTAAAAAGCTCGAGTAGATGATCCTTAACCCGAACCTTTTCGGCGCCTTCCAGTCTTCGAATGCAACTCAAGAGGCGTTTAAAGGCGCTGTCTATATCTCCTGAAATTACTTCGCAATCGGCACATTGAATCTGCAATTCAATTAATTCCGGCGATGCCTCCGCCGCGGCAAATATCTCCTTTGGATCAAGTTTGCTGGTACGGATTAGAAGTCGGGTATGCGCCAGTCCCAACTTGGCAAAGGGATCTTGTGGTTTACGCGCAAGAAGTGCCAGGTAGGCCGCCTCCGCTTTAACTAAATCATTAGCATCAAGGGCGGCTAAGGCCACTTCCTCTTCAGGTTCTAACTTCTCTTCGACAACTTTACCGATTCCTTGCTCTGCGGCTATTCCTAACACTTTATCGATGACCGCGCGCAATTGCGCCTCTGGATAACTCTGCTCGAAAAGAGGCATAACTTGTTCCGACACCAACGCGACCGCGTATGGCAAAGTTCGAACTTGTAGCGCTTGAGCGACTTGCGGCTGGCCATCAACATCGACCGACCCCAGAGTCCAAGCGCCGCCAGTTGCCCCTTGTAATCGCGCCATTGTCTCCAGAACAAGAACCGATTCTTGGCTGCGCGCAGACCAGCACAGCAATATCACTACCTGACTCCTAGACAGAGTGACAAACTCAGTCGCCAAATTTGCATCCGTTACCTCTTTGCCGTAAGAAATATTTGGCTTAGCGGCAACCGGTTTTCCCAAAGAACTTAAATCAACTGCGCGACCGAAATTAGGGGGCAAACTCACCACACTATTATCCCTGTAATTCCACGCCTGAATCCCGCCGGTACGGCAGGATCTCCGAAATGTACGAACGTGCGGCAAATTCGAGGCCAACATCATGGCCAGCTTTTTCGCTTAGGTACCAGCGGTGCTCCAACGCCTCGTGGAAGAACTGAGCTGGCTCAATTCGTCCCAATAAAGTGGCCGGCACTAAAGATGTGATTGGGGTGAATACCTCTTTAAGCCAACGTTTCGCACTGGCTTCAATCGGGGAACGTGGTGCACCTTCGCGTCCTCGATATCTATCGAAGGATGCCAGAAGTCGCTTGGCCTGCAACTCTTCAGTCTCCAATCCAGTCAACTCTCGCAATCGCGCTTGGTGATAGCCAGCAGCAACCAATTTCGGTTGAAAGGCCAGCGCCTGGTGCTCCACATCCAAGGAAACCGAGACTTCTTCAACTGCAAATCCTAAATCGTGCAGTTGGCGCATGGCGCGTTCCACCGCATGGCGGTCTTTGGGGTCGAGAACCTGTGGCTCCTTTAGCGCGTTCCATAATCGGCGGTACCTACGAATTACCGCCTCACTTGCGCGTATTGGATCCATCCCAGGATAGAGCACGCCAGACAGCGCCAAGTCTTCCAATTCTGCCGCAACATTGAAATGGGCTATTTCTAAATCATGTTCTCGCTGTCCCGAAGTTAACGATCTTTGAAATTCGCCTGTTTCGGCGTCAACTAAATAGGCCGCAAAGCCCTCTGCATCGCGGCGAAAAAGAGTATTTGAAAGTGAGCAATCTCCCCACCAGAAACCCAACAAGTGCAACCTCACCAAAAGTAGTGCCAAGGCATTTGCCATATTCATAACATCATGGGCCGAAACGCTTCCCGATAGCAGAACTCGATAAGGCAGTGAGTAAGGTAAAAAACGTGTAGCAAGGGCGCAAGGCAACTCCTCTCCTTTTGCATCGACTCTGCCCTCTATAACCGCGATCGGATCAACGCTGGGCGCATGCAGATGTGCAAGCTGGCGCAGCAATCGATACTCACGGTTAGCAAATTCAGAAACCGTCTCTTTAACCGCATAAATTTCGCTATTTACCTCCTCCGTTGCTCGTACCAGGCGCACAACATGGCGAGATATTCCCCTCTTCTCCGCCAACGTCGGGTCTTCCGGCCAATTCTCTAGTGGCTCCTCCCAGGGAAGTCCGGTGACAGCAGCGATCTCCTCACCTAACCCTGTGATCCGAAGCGTCATAAGACCAATCCTCTCCCATAAATGTTAACCGCAGGTGAACAGAGTCATTTAACGCTCGGTTTTATATTCTCCATCTACAATATCGATGTGACCATCGCTGATCGAGTAAGAAAAACTCCGAAAACACCCGCTCCAGCCGAAGATTTTGGAATTCCAGGAGCGCCTATAAATCACTCCCATCCTTTCTATTTTGGCTTTCTCGCAACTTCGGGAGGTGTCGTTGCGCTCACTGTTTTGCGATCTCTGGCCGCGGCCAGCCAGATTTTTATCCTAATCATCATCGCACTTTTCCTGGCAATAGGTCTTAATCCAGCAGTCGAGGTCATTCGCGCGCGGGGGATCTCGCGGACTCGCGCTGTCACAATTATCTTTATAGGAGTCGTACTCTTTGTCGGCTTTTTTGTCTGGTTGGTGATTCCTCCCGTCGTTTCGCAAGGCTCACAACTTATTCGTCACGCTCCAACTTTGCTGGAGGATTTAAAACAGAACTCAACCATCGCCACGCTAAACGACAACTACGGAATCATCGACACTTTAACCAAGAAGTTGGCATCGGTCACTTCAGACGGAACGCTTTTAATTTCCGCTTTTGGCGGAGTGGTAGGCGTTGGAAAGACAGTTTTATCTGGAACTTTCTCTGCCTTAACTGTTCTGATATTGACTCTCTACTTTCTGAGTTCGCTTCCGCAGATAATCTCAATGGGGTTGCGCCTTACGCCCGCCTCACGACGAGATCGTATTGCCCGCCTAACTGATGGGATATTAAGCAGAATTGGTACCTATATTGGAAGTCAAATAACCGTCGCGTTTATTACTGCATTCTACATTTTGATATTGACTGCCGCCTTGGGGCTGCCATCTCCTTTCGCCCTTGCAATGGTGGTCTTCATACTTGATCTTCTGCCTTTGATAGGACACTCGATCGGAATTGTGCTTATCACTGTCGTGGCTCTCACCCAATCCCCACTCACAGCGCTTCTAACTTTCTTGGGCTATGCCCTTTATATACAAATCGAAAACTACATAATTACCCCAAGGATTATGCGTCGCTCACTTTCTGTTCCAGGCTTGGTCACCATTATCTCCGCGCTTATCGGCGCGACTTTACTAGGACTAGTTGGTGCACTCTTGGCGGTTCCCTTGGCCGCTTCTGCGCTCTTGATCTTGGATGAAGTAGTACTCCCGAGAGCAGAAAATTCTTAATCGCCACATCCTCCTGTCAAGCTTGTGTTGGCAGCGGTAATTTTTCCGGCACGATGCGGCCGACAATTTCAGTCAACACCCTATAAACAGAAGGTTCGCCAATCCAGAGATGCTTTGCTCCATCTACTGGGATCAGTTCAATATGCGGAATGGGCGAAAATCGCTCAACTGCCTCGTGGGGTTTAAGGTAGTCATCGAATTCGGGGATTAAAGCGACAATCGGACGCAAATCAGAGTTCCAATAAGTCAATTGCTCGATCGATGAATTTTTAAGAGGAGGACTAAGCAGAATAAGTCCACGGTGGCGGGAATCCTTTGCATAGTGAAGAGCCAAATCAGTGCCAAATGACCAGCCCACGACCCAGAGGTTACTAAGTTGCAGCTCGTCGAAGCAGTAAGTTAGAGCGGCTTCCACGTCGAATTTTTCGCCCAATCCGTTATCAAATTCGCCTTCACTTTTTCCAGCGTCGCTGCTGGTGCCGCGAGTGTTAAAACGCACAACGGTAATCCCAGCCAAGTGAGGCAGGCGATACGCGGCCTTTCTAAAGACATGGCTATCCATCATGCCGCCACCAGTTGGATTTGGATGAAGACAGAGCATTACTCCCTTACTTTCGCCTAAAGGTTCGGCAACTTCGCCTATCAGGGTTAGATCGTCGCTCGTCCGCAAAGTGAACGGTTTGCGCAACGCTGGCAAAATCGTATTTCCTCTAATGATTTCAGGCATAGCCCAACTCTATCCTCGCTTTCGCCAGTAGACTTTTTGCTATGCCCACAAAGTCCACGGAAAAACTGGAAACTTTTGAATCATTCAATCCAACAACTAACTCCGTGCTGGGGACCTTCCTGATTATCGACGAAGCCGAAGTTCGCAGATCAGTTAGTGCCGCAAGAAGTGCCAGCAAGCAATGGCACGAACTGGGATTTCGGGGAAGAAAGAAAATATTGCTGGCTTGGGCAAAAGTCTTGATTGAACGCATTGATGAATGCGGCACGCTGATCTCGCAAGAGACCGGAAAGCCAGTCAGCGACGCAAAGTTAGAAGCAACCCTGGCTATTGGGCATCTGGCATGGGCGGCCAGAAGCGCCGCCGAGGTGCTGCGCACTCAGCATCGCAAGCCCGGGCTCTTGATGGCAAACATGTCGGCGACCGTGCAACGTTCACCCTTTGGCGTTGTCGGAGTAATTGGTCCTTGGAATTATCCAATCTTTACTCCCATGGGTTCAATTTCTTACGCATTGGCAGCCGGAAATACCGTGGTATTTAAACCGAGCGAATACACACCCGGGGTTGGGCTTTGGTTAGCCGCAACTTTTGCCGAAGTCGCCCCTTTTGAAAATATTTTTAGAGTGGTGACTGGGACAGGAGATACCGGTCGCGGGCTGTGCGAGAGCGGCGTGGATAAATTGGCTTTTACGGGATCCACCCACACTGCTAAGAAAGTTGCGGAGCTCTGCGCCAAGAGCATGACGCCGGTAGTTTTGGAATGTGGAGGCAAAGATCCCGTAATCATCGCCGAAGATGCAGATCTAAAGACTGCCGCAGAATTTTCACTCTGGTCTGCCATGTCTAATGCCGGTCAAACTTGCATTGGCGCAGAGAGAATCTACGTTCACTCAAAGGTTGCTGAGGAATTTATCGCTCTTCTGGTCCAAGGAGCCAAGAACATTAAGGCCGGTCTTCCCAGCGAAGCAAATTATGGGCCATCGACCATGCCTAAGCAGATTCCAATAATTAAATCGCATATCGTCGACGCCCTCGCCAACGGTGCGACTGCGGCGCTGGGTGGAATTGAGTCCGTTCACGCACCATACGTAGATCCCGTCATATTGTTAAATGTGCCAGAGAGTTCAATAGCAATGACAGACGAAACTTTCGGCCCAACTATTGCAGTTAATAAAGTGCGAAGTGTGGAAGAGGCAATTGCCTTATCAAATGCCTCCTCCTATGGCCTTGGCGCCGCGGTCTGGTCCCGCAGACATGGAGAAGAGATTGCAGCGCAATTGCAATGTGGGATGGTCTCCATAAATTCCACAATCTCTTTTGCCGCAATTGCCTCAGTTCCATTTGGAGGCGTGAAGAACAGCGGGTATGGACGAATTCATGGACCAGAGGGTCTTTTGGAATTTACCTACGCACGTACAGTCGTTCGTTCCCGATTTAAGTTACCCGTCGTTTTCACCACTTTTAAGCGCACCCGATTTGCTGATAAGTTAATAGTAGGTCTTATCAAATCACTCCACGGCAGAAGCGTGGGCTGATTAATAATATTTAGTAATTTAATAACCGTTAATAGCGGGGAGCATTGCGAGTTCGCTCTGTTCGAGGCGCGCGATTGGCGCGCTTGCTCCAACAAGCGTTATGCCAATGCCGTCGGCTCTCCACATCATCCTCAATCCAGGCCACGGTGTGTGGAGTCGCCATTGGAATCATTTGATCGCATCCCGGACACCGATATGGTTTTGTGGATCTTGAGCCGGTAATTTTCCGAACCCGATATATCCCCTCGGCATGTTCTTCAATCGCTTCACCCGATGTACCAATTTCACGATCATCAGACTTTGGCTTGCGCCCTTTGGGATAATTTCGGCGTGGGCTCACAGCAAACTCACCAACTGCTCGTTTACCGGCGCCATGACCCTATCTTTTCGCATATTGGTGCTCCAATGGCAAGATTGCTACATGAGCGTCATTGAAGTCCGCGGATTGGGAAAGATTTACGGCTCCAATGTGGCAGTGGATGGAATTGATCTGGCCATCGAGCAAGGGGAAATTTTCGCGCTATTGGGCCCAAATGGCGCTGGCAAGACCACCACGGTTGAGATTTTGGAGGGTTTTCGCACCCGCGACTCCGGCGAGGTCGCCGTGCTTGGAATGGACCCAGAGGCAAAAGGTGAGGCAGCCCGCGCTTTTCGGGACCGAATTGGAATCGTATTGCAATCTACCTCCGATGCTGGCGATTTAACTGTCAGGGAAACTGTCCGTTTCTTTAGCGGATATTACGCGCAGGCAAGAGATGTTGATGAAGTGATTGAATCAGTTGGCTTAACGCAGAAGAAGGACGAACTGATCCGATCTCTTTCTGGCGGGCAGCGTCGGCGCTTAGATGTCGCGTTGGGAATTATTGGTAACCCGGAACTTCTCTTCCTCGATGAGCCA
>JANXME010000267.1 GCA_025354785.1 Actinomycetes bacterium
GACCAGATAAATGACACTTTGATGCGCGCGGGTGTAGCGATTATTGACCCGACCACTACTTGGGTCGATACGACGGCGAAAATCGCCCCAGATGCAATTCTTTTTCCAGGTACTGCAATTGCCGGAACTTCCATTGTTGGCGCGGGCGCCGTCATTGGCCCTCGTACGACGCTGATCGACTGTGACGTTGCGGCCAACGCCAGCGTGATCGAGTCATATTGCATGGGGGCAACCATTGGAGTGGGCGCCAAAGTGGGCCCATTTACTTTTCTGCGCCCAGGCACCGTCTTAGGAGGCGATACGAGGGCTGGCGCTTTTGTTGAGATGAAGAACGCCATTGTTGGACAAGGTTCGAAGGTGCCGCATCTTTCATACGTTGGCGATGCCACGATTGGCGATGGGACCAATGTTGGGGCGGCCACTATTTTTGTGAATTATGACGGGGTTGATAAGCACCGCACCACAATTGGTCACCACGCGCGAATTGGCAGCAACACAATGTTAATTGCGCCGGTTTCGATTGGTGATGGGGCCTATACCGCCGCTGGATCTGTGATTACCGAGGATGTTCCGGCGGGGGCAATCGGGGTTGGCAGGGCCAAGCAACGAAATGTTCTAGGGTGGGTCCTACGTAAACGATCAGGCACCAAATCTGCAGATGCCGCACAGTCCAGCGCTGAGAAAGGGAAACCAACTTCATGAGCGAATTACGCCTCGCTTCGGAAAAGCGTTTAAGAATTTTTAGTGGTCGCGCTTTTCCCGAGTTAGCAGAGCAAGTCGCTTCGGAGTTAGGTATTCCGCTTACGCCGACTTCGGCCTATGACTTTGCAAATGGAGAAATATTTGTTCGCTTTGAAGAGAGTGTGCGCGGTAGCGATGCCTTTGTAATTCAATCTCACTCCAGCCCGGTAAATAAACAGATCATGGAACAGTTGATCATGGTAGATGCGCTAAAGCGCGCCTCGGCAAAGCGAATTACGGTGGTGGCACCCTTCTACGGATACGCCCGCCAAGATAAAAAACATCGCGGTCGCGAGCCAATCACTGCGCGACTTATGGCGGACCTTTTCAAAACGGCTGGCGCCGATCGCCTAATGGTAGTAGACCTGCACACTTCGCAGATTCAAGGTTTCTTTGATGGACCAGTTGATCATCTCTTTGCTCTTCCACTGCTAGCTAACTATGTGGGAAGCAAAGTCGAC
>JANXME010000016.1 GCA_025354785.1 Actinomycetes bacterium
TTCTTGGCCTGGGTTGCTCCACTCGGCTTTGAAGCGGCCAGAAATAAGGTCAAAAGATGATGAAGCGGTTGGTGATTCTGGCCTCAGGAGATGGGTCTCTCGCGCAAGCCATTATTGATAGTTGTGCAACTAGGGAAATTGAGGCAGAAATTGTCGCAGTCCTCTCCGACCAACCAAGTGCGCGCGTTTTGGAACGAGCAAGAAATGCAAATATCAAAACTTTGATATTTCAGATGCAAGCAGATCGCAATACTTGGGATGCAGCAATTCTGGCGGCGATGGAGAATTTGTACCCGGATCTAGTTATCAGCGCAGGATTTATGCGATTACTGGCGCCTAAATTCGTTGCGCATTTCAAAGTCATAAATACCCATCCATCTCTGCTACCGCTATACCCGGGTGCGCACCCCGTGCGAGATACTTTGACGGATGGCGCCTCTGTTACCGGCGCCACGGTGCATTGGGTCGATGCTGGACTAGATTCAGGAGATGTCATCGCCCAAATCGAAGTACCGATTTTTAGCGGCGATACGGAGAGCGCTCTACACGAGAGAATAAAGATTGCCGAGCGAAGCCTCATAGTTTCTACGATAAAATCATTACTGCCTAAATTGGAGAGCCCCCATGTCTGAAAGAAAACAAGTAAAGCGTGCCCTGATAAGCGTTTACGACAAGAGTGGGCTCGTTGAACTCGGGATTTTTCTCGAATCGGCTGGGGTTGAAATCCTATCCACCGGCTCCACCGCAAAAACACTTGAAGCCGCAGGAATAAAGGTAATTGAAGTAAGCAGTTATACGGGCTTTCCGGAGATGATGGGCGGGCGAGTAAAGACTTTGCATCCCCGTATTCATGCAGGCATCTTGGCCGACCAAAGTAACCTTGACCACCTAGCGCAAATAGCCGAGCAAGAGATTGCCGCATTTGACCTTGTAGTAGTAAATCTCTATCCGTTCGCTCATACCATTTCAACGGGTGCGGATTTTGCCGAATGTATAGAGCAGATCGATATCGGCGGACCCTCGATGTTGCGAGGCGCGGCTAAGAACCATGGCTCTGTGGCGGTTGTTTCTCTGACCAGCCAATACGAATTTCTTATCTCCGCCATTAAAGCGGGCGGATTCACTTTGCAAGATCGTCAAGCACTGGCGTTGGCAGTTTTTCAAGTGACTGCCGAATACGACTTGGCGATTGCCACGTGGATGTACAAGGCTGACGGACTTCCTGATTGGTTTGGCCGGATTTGGCATAAAGAGAGTGGCCTGCGGTATGGAGAAAACCCGCATCAGGCGGCAGCGTTGTATTCTGAAAGTGGGAATAGATTTGGATTGGTTGGCGCAGTGCAATTGCACGGGAAAGAAATGTCATTTAATAATTACACCGATGCCGATGCCGCCTGGCGCGCTGCACACGATCACCCTCAACCGTGCGTTGCCATCATTAAGCACGCAAACCCTTGCGGTATCGCGATAGCAGATGAAATCTGGCTGGCGCATAAGAAAGCAAATGCATGTGACCCAGTCTCAGCTTTTGGTGGAGTTGTCGCAGCGAACCGCGAAATAGACAGCGCCCTGGCTCAGACGCTCTCTGAAATTTTTACTGAGGTCGTGGTTGCCCCCAGTTTCTCAACTGAGGCTTTGGAGATTCTTTCCAAGAAATCTGCAATTCGCTTACTCACTTGCGCTTCCCCTAAGACGTCAAAGATGGAGATGCGGCCGGTCTCTGGCGGGTTGCTTCTTCAAGAGAGTGATTTAATCGATGCCGATGGTGATGATCAGGTTAATTGGAGGCAAGTTGCGGGCGCGGCGGTTTCTTCGGAAGTTTTCGAGGATCTTCTGTTTGCATGGCGCGCCGTACGAGCAGTAAAGAGCAATGCAATTTTATTGGCAAAAGATGGCGCTTCGGTAGGCGTTGGTATGGGGCAAGTAAATCGTTTGGACTCTTCCCGCTTGGCAGTTGCTCGGGCTGGAGATCGCGCCGAAAAGAGCGTCGCTGCCAGTGACGCATTCTTCCCTTTCCCTGATGGACTTGAAATATTGATCGAAGCGGGAGTGGTGGCAGTTGTCCAGCCTGGAGGAAGTATTCGAGATGAAGAGGTTATTGCTGCGGCGCAAAAGGCAGGAGTCGCCATGTTCTTTACCGGCACTCGACATTTCTCACATTCTTAAGGCGCAAAGCGAATAGTAAAGTTATTGCCGGGAGAGAATAGAATGCAGATATGAGCGCTCAACTTCTAGACGGAAAAGCCCTTGCCCGAAAAATCAAAGGTGAATTAACAATTGAAGTTGCACGGTTAAAGACTTTAGGTATTAGCCCAGGTTTGGGTACGGTTCTAGTTGGAGACGATCCGGGATCTCATTCATATGTGGCGGGAAAGCATCGCGATTGCCATGAAGTTGGTATCAATTCCATTCGCGTTGATTTAGCTGCCGATGCATCCGAGAAAGTTATTCTCTCGGCGATTGCCGATCTAAATTCCTCGAAAGAATGCACTGGCTATATCGTGCAACTTCCCCTACCGCGCGGAATAAATTCACAGAAAGTTTTAGAGGCGATTGACCCTAATAAAGATGCAGATGGGCTACATCCCCTTAATTTAGGCCGGTTGGTGGCTGGTGAAGATGCCCCTTTGCCGTGCACCCCCCACGGAATTGTGGAGCTACTTCGACATTACGGCGTAGCAATCGCGGGGGCCGAAATAACGGTTATTGGACGCGGGTTAACCGTTGGCCGTCCACTTGGTTTGCTGCTAACGCGCAAGAGTGAAAATGCTACGGTCACCCTGACGCACACTGGTACGAAAGATTTACTTCGCCATACCAAGAACGCCGACATAGTCGTGGCAGCAATTGGCAAGGCACATTTCTTAACTGCCGAAATGATTAAGGCTGGCGCCGCCATAGTAGATGTTGGAATCTCGCGTACCGAGGCTGGGCTCCTTGGCGACGTGCACCCAGATGTAATGGGGAAGGCTGGTTTTGTAGCGCCGATGCCAGGCGGAGTTGGACCAATGACGCGCGCGATGCTCTTGCGAAATGTTGTGGAAGCGTGTCAATAAATAACCATCTCTTGGCCAGATTGGGTTTCCTTCTAGTCTGTGCAGGGGTAGGGGTAGGCGTTTTTGGCTCGGTAAAGCCCGGCGCAATTCTTCTGGCGGTGGGAACAATTCTGGTCAGTTTGGGAAGATCGAGCTCAGGAAAAGTTGAGAGATATATGCCTATAGCGTTAGCACTAGCCCTACTCGCGATGGCTTTTGCACTTCCATAATGCGGGTAAACTTATCTTGACATCAAGAGAGTTTAGAAGATGCAGTCACGAGAGGGACGATAATGGGAAAAAAAGTCAGCGTTGTCGGAGCCGGATTTTATGGATCGACTACGGCTCTTCGGTTAGCGCAATACAACATATTTGAATGCGTTGTACTTACTGACATTGTTGAAGGTAAGCCGGAGGGTATAGCCCTTGATATCAATCAATCACGCGCCATCGAAGGATTTGAGACCAAAGTCATCGGAGCGACAACTACCGCCGATGGCGCCGGATACGAAGCAACTGCAAATTCTGATGTCGTTGTTATTACCGCTGGACTTCCGCGTAAACCTGGAATGAGTCGAATGGATTTGATTGGCGTAAATGCCGGAATCGTGCGCGGAGTCGCTGAAAATATTGCCCAACATAGCCCGAGCGCAGTGATCATCGTAGTCTCGAACCCGCTTGACGAAATGACGGCGTTGGCACAACTGGCCACAGGGTTCCCACGGCACCGAGTTATGGGTCAAGCCGGGATGTTGGACACTGCGCGATTTACAAATTTTGTTGCCGAAAAATTGGGTGTATCTGTCGGGTCAGTAAAAACTCTTACATTGGGTTCGCACGGAGAAACCATGGTTCCAGTACCCAGCCACTGCACTGTCGACGGGGTGCCACTTTCCGAAAAATTATCGTCAGCTGAAATTGCTGACCTCGTAACTAGAACGCGAAATGGCGGAGCAGAAATTGTGGCGCTATTAAAGACGGGTTCGGCATATTACGCACCCTCGGCAGCTGCCGCCCGCATGGCGAAAGCCGTGATAGAAGATTCCGGGGCCGTGATGCCTGTCTGCGCTTGGGTGGATGGTGAGTATGGAATTTCTGGCGTATATCTTGGAGTCGAAGCCGAGATTGGTAGTTCAGGAATTCGAAAAGTCGTGGAGACAAAATTGGATTCTTCGGAGTTGGAAGAGTTGAAAATTGCGGCCGAAGCGGTTCGGGCCAAGCAGGCAGATGTGCAGTCGCTTTAAATTTTCCCGTTATCAAAAATCGAGATGTTGGAGATGTCATGAATAAGATCAAAGTAGTCGGAACTGTTGTCGAACTCGATGGCGACGAGATGACGAGGATTATTTGGCAGTTCATCAAGGAGCAATTGATTTTGCCATATTTGGATATCAATCTGGATTACTACGACCTGGGTATAGAACACCGCGACGCCACAAATGACCAAGTCACAATTGATTCGGCCCATGCAATTCAAAAGCACGGCGTAGGAGTCAAGTGCGCAACAATTACCCCAGATGAGGCCCGCGTCGAAGAATTCAAATTAAAGAAGATGTGGAAGTCTCCAAATGGCACGGTCAGAAACATCCTCGGTGGAGTTATATTCCGCGAGCCGATTATCATCAGCAATGTTCCGCGTTTGGTTCCACATTGGAC
>JANXME010000036.1 GCA_025354785.1 Actinomycetes bacterium
CAACCTCCATCGTGCACTGCGACCAATTTTGAACCATCACTAGCTGAGGCAATGGATTGGCATCGAAAACTATCCTCAATTCGCGTTCATGAGTACGTAATATTTGAAGAATTGCTGCTCGATGGTTTAGGTGAAGTGCTCGGGGATGAAATCGGAACCACTCCATAGGTGTAGATAAAAGCAGGTGCGCCCACAACAAAAATAGATCCATCGGAACTCATTGCAACCCCATCGGCATTTTCAATTGAGTTGTCAGTTGACCAAGTAGAACCGGAATCTCTAGAAGTGTAAACGGTGCCCATGTAGGAACTCGCTACGAGGGTCGTGCCATCGCTTGATGAGGCTACTGCAATCCAATTTCTGGCCGATTCCCTAACCGTCCAAGTGGCGCCATAATCTACTGATGTTATTATCTTTCCTCCACCTGCGGCCGCTACCAATTTTGATCCATTTGCCGAAACTGCCACGGCGGCGATACTGCCTAGCCCTTCGTGTTTTACCCACCCCCCGCTTGCGCCGGTGGCTGAAACTGGAATTAGAACCGGAGTTGCTACGAGGAAAGCAAGTGAAAACGCAATGAGAACTTGTTTTTTAGCCATATTTTATTTTACGCTGGTTTCTATTTTGCGCTCTAGCAAGAATGAATGTGATCCATTCGAAAAGCCTCCTATTGAGTGTCACCCCTAAGATAACCCCGTGAAGAAATCCCAAAGTGAGCAACTTCCGCCTTTGGTTCGACGCATGATGTTTGGATTTACGTTGAGCGCACTCGGTAATGGACTGGTTCTGCCATATTCCTTTGTGTATTTGCATTCTATACGCGGATTTTCCACTCAAATGTCTGGTGTGATTTTTAGTTATGGGGCAATTGTCTCTCTGGTTGTTGCGCCCCTGGTAGGAACCTTGATTGACAAACGAGGACCAAAACCGATTTTGATGACCTCCCTTGTACTATCTGCAATCGGTTATTCATCACTTTCCCTTGTGAAAACTGTGCCGAACGCGTTCCTAGTTCTGACAATTTGCGCGATTGGGCAATCTGGGATGTGGCCCAGTCAGGGAGCGTTGAACACTGAGCTAACTCCCGACCACTTGCGAGAGCGAATTTTCGGAGCCCAATTTGCGCTCTTGAATTTAGGGCTGGGCATCGGGGGAATGATCTCTTCAATCGTAGTTTCTTTGAATAGCCCCCAATCATTTGAACGACTATTCGTGACAGACGGTCTCTCTTTTATTGTCTTTTTGCTTGTTGTGCTAACCCTTCGAGAGGCCGGACATCGAACCAAAGAAGAACGAGTTGTGCAAGCAAAATTGGAGGGCGGCTGGAAAGATGTATTGCGAGACAAGACATTCGTCAGCGTATGGTTTATCGCCTTATTTGGAATCTTTCTTAGCTACAGCCAACTGGAGATAGGTTTCACTTCCTTTTCCACCACGGTCGGGAATGTGCAACCGTCCCGCTTGGCCTGGGCATATGCCGTAAACACTGCAGTAATCGCGCTATTTCAATTGTGGGTAATCAAACGATTAGAAAAAATGCCAAGGGCGAAAGGATTGGCAATCGCGGCTCTGCTCTGGGCGCTGGCTTGGGGAGTATTATCTCTGGCGGGCTTCACCACGGGATTTGCCGTTCCGGCAGTGATTTTGTGTCAATTTGTATTCGCTCTAGGAGAGATGATTTGGTCGCCCGTAATGCCCGCAATTGTGAATCAATTGGCCCCAGACCATTTGCGTGGGCGTTACAACGCCGCATCAACTAATACTTGGCAGATCGGCATGATTATGGGACCGGCCAGCGCAGGGTTACTTCTTGGCACTGGCCAATGGAAACTATGGATTGGGTTGCTTATGACTGGCTTGTTAGTCGTATCGTTCTTTGCGGCCCGTTTGAAATTGCCCGAACGAATTATTACGAATGCAGAGAACTAATCAATTTCGACTAAGTCCAGATAATTTTCGTTCCAGAGATCTTCATCTCCATCAGGAAGTAACAGGACTCGGTCAGGTCTTAGCGACTTAACTGCACCTTCATCGTGGGATACCAGAATTACTGAACCTTGATATTCACCGAGGGCGCCGAGTATTTCATTGCGCGACGCGGGATCAAGGTTATTCGTGGGTTCATCTAGAAGAAGAACATTTGCCGCACTAACTACCAGTACTGCTAGTGCGAGACGAGTTCGTTCTCCGCCACTTAAAACCTTTACGGGCTTATGTACATCGTCTCCGACGAAGAGAAAGGAGCCCAGTACATTGCGTGCCTCGGGCTCACGAATATCTGGAGATGAACTTTGCATGTTCTCCAGCACCGTTCGCTCGTAATCTAAAGATTCGTGTTCTTGCGCGTAATATCCGATTCGCAAACCATGTCCTGGCACAACTTCTCCAGTGTCTGGCTCTAATTCGCCTGCAAGCATTCGAAGCAACGTAGTTTTACCAGCTCCATTTAACCCAAGGATGACTACTCGCGAGCCTTTATCTATGGCCAGATCAACATCGGTAAAGACTTCCAGCGATCCATAAGATTTGCTAAGCGCGGTCGCCGATAATGGAGTCTTGCCACAGGGAGCCGGGGTGGGAAAGCGCAGTTTGGCCACCCGATCAGTTTTACGAACTTCTTCCAGCTCCGATAACAACTTCTCTGCCCGTCTAAACATGCCTTGCGCCGCCTTGGCCTTTGTCGCTTTAGCGCGCATTTTTTCAGCCTGTTTTTCCAGAATAGCGGCTTTCTTTTCCGCGTTGGCCCGCTCGATTTTGCGACGATGTTCATCTTGCTCGCGCTGGAGTAGATATTTCTTCCACCCCAAGTTGTAAACGTCGATTACATTTCTATTGGCGTCCAGATAGAAAACCTTGTTCACGACAGTTTCTATTAGGTTTACATCGTGACTGATCACAACCAAACCACCAGAATATTTAAGTAGATATTCGCGCAGCCATGTAACCGAATCAGCATCTAAGTGGTTGGTTGGTTCGTCTAGCAAAAGGGTTTCGGCGCCGCTAAAGAGAATTCGAGCCAATTCAACTCGCCGCCGCTGGCCACCACTTAGGGCGCTAAGGGGTTCATCGAAGAGTCGCTCGGGTATTCCCAGGCTCGTTGCAATGGCTTCAGCCTCAGCGGTGGCGCTATAACCCCCGGCCACGCTAAATTCGCTCTC
Source organism: Actinomycetes bacterium (assembly GCA_025354785.1). GTDB lineage: Bacteria > Actinomycetota > Actinomycetes > Nanopelagicales > Nanopelagicaceae > QYPT01. Next base: position 3,159 of record JANXME010000036.1, read on the forward strand.
TGCTCGGCTATACCTATTCATTACGGTCTCAAGTTCGGCCCCTTCGGCGGTAGCCATGGCTTGTTCTGCTTGGCGCATGCGATCCACAATCTGGTCTAGACCGCGCACAGAGAGAATGCGCTCCACAACCGTTCCGGCCTCATCACCTGTTCGTGGGTCTTGGGGAAGGTAACCAATGGCGCCGCTGCGCAAAACTTGTCCCCCAGCGGGCATGGTTTCTCCTGCTAATACTTTGGCTAAAGTGCTTTTTCCAGCGCCATTTCGCCCCACAAAGCCAATCCGGTCGCCGTGATTGATACGGATCGTAACCCCAGAGACTAGCAAGCGAGCCCCAGCGCGCAGCTCCAGGCTTTGGGTTGAGATCATGGGAGGCAGTTTCCCACACGCTAGGTACCTTTCGAAACCATTTCTTGCTTGCTATCAAAATAGGTAGCAGACTGACTTCAATTCTAGGCGCTGAACGGATGTGACGGTCATGAAACCACGCGATGCCGAACTCATTCTTCGCGCTGCGCGTCTGTATTACGAAAAAGGAAAGTCGCAGGATGAAATTGCGTTAGCCGTTGGAACTTCAAGATCGAACGTTTCGCGGATGCTCTCAGATGCTAAACGCCTGGGATTTGTTCAGATAAGAATTGTTGCTCCGATTGTGCGCCACGACTCTCTTTCGGCGCAGTTGAAGAAATTATTGGGCGTTCATGAAGTGCAAGTTATTGGCACAGATCGTTCTGAAACAACTCTCACCACGGTTGGCAGGGCGGCTGCGGCAGTCCTATCTCGCGCGCTTAAACCAAATAACACAGTCGCCATTTCTTGGGGTCGAGGAGTTGAGGCAACCGTGGTTGAGATGCAAAGCGATGCCCTGCCTGGATTGAAAGTTACTCAATTGATGGGTGGGCTTTCTGCAATTGCGACCTCTTTGAGTGCTGAGGAATTGGGACGCACCTTGGCACAAAATCTGCGCGCGCAATTTATTCCACTATTGAGTCCGGCGGTTGTTAGCAGCGCAAAGACTCGAGACATCTTGATCAAAGAGAGTTCAATCGCCACCGGTTTGGAGCTTTCGCGAAATGCCAATGTTGCTCTTGTTGGAATTGGTTCAAACGGATCTGCCTCTAGCAAAGAGGTACTCAGGCATTTTCATTTAAGTGGGGCTCGTCATAAGGAAATTGAAAAAATTTATGCAGGGGATATCTCTGCTCGATTCTTTGATGAGATGGGCCAATCCGTTAGCTCGCAAATGGATGAACGCGTCGTTGGCCTAACTCTTGAAGAAATCTCAAGAATTCCACATGTGATTGGTGTAGCGGCTGGAACTGAAAAAGCCAGTGGCGTACTGGGCGCGGGACGTGCGGGAATTGTACGGACCTTGGTGACGGATGTGGCCTGCGCAAATGAAGTCCTACGTCTTACAGCGGTGGCAAAAGATATCAATCGGCGCTGAATAACGAAGGTTGGCTGAAAATAACCAGAGAGATAGACTTCCCGCATTCCTAAATTTCAATACCTGAATCGAAGGTGACCAAATGGCCTACACACAGAGACTGCGCGATCATGCACTGAAAATTGGTCGCGATGTACGTGTAGCAATTGTTGGTGCAGGGCAGATGGGTCGGGGCTTTGGAGGTCAGGTATCTAGGATGCCGGGGTTGTCGCTAGCCCTGGTGGTAGATGTTAATGAAGACCGAATTAGATCGCTCTTTTCCGATATTGGGATAAAAGATGTGGTTGTCTCTAACGATTTCAAAACTCTGCAGGACGCAATGGAACTTGGTAAAGCGGTCGGCACCACAACGACTGAATTTATTGCTGAGTTGCCCTATGACGTAGTTGTGGAAGCAACTGGCGTGCCAGATGTTGGGGCTCGAGTTACCTATGCCGCGTTGCTAGCTAAAAAAGATGTAGCAGTTTTAAATGTAGAAATGGATGTGACTATCGGTCCTTTGCTGCACAAGACAGCCCAACTTGGAAACGCCGTTTATACCGTCTGCCACGGTGACGAGCCGGTAGAAGCGAAAGTTCTAGTGGATTTTGCTCGTGACTTGCAGCTAGAAGTAGTCGCTGCTGGGAAAGGTAAGAACAACCCCTTTGAGCCATTGAGTACACCGGAGACAGTGCGTGAGCGGGCCATGTCTAAGCAGATGAATCCCAAAATGTTGTGCTCATTTACTGATGGTTCTAAGACCATGACAGAGATGGCTGCACTTGCAAATACTACGGGCTTGGAACTTTCGGTGCGTGGAATGTATGGGCCGCAAGCCACCGTAAAGACTTTGCATGAGGTTTTCTCTCTACAGGCAGATGGTGGGGTTTTAGATCGAGTTGGTGTCGTTGATTACTGCATGGGAGATGTTGCGCCTGGGGTTTTTGTAATTGTACGCAGCGATGCTCCCTACATAACTCACGAACTCGATTATTTAGGCCTTGGATCAGGTCCCTACTTCGCGCTCTATCGTCCATT
>JANXME010000038.1 GCA_025354785.1 Actinomycetes bacterium
ATAATTCAAGAAGGTCTTATCACCGAACAAGAGCACTCCTTGTCCTGGGAAGCTGACAACAGGATTGACTCCCGCCTTGTACATAATATCGCGATCTGTCTTAGCTGGATTGAATGCCAACTTGACAACATTCTTGATCACACCACGCTGTAGACCCGCAGGTGACCACCATGGGTCACGAGCATTGTCTGTACGAGCACATAGACCAGCGATGTCGCCGTTCAATGGAATCCAACGATACATATCGCTGTACTTGTCGTACTGGTACTTCCAACCTGAGTCAAAGACTGCATAAGAAGAACGAGTGACGGTGTTGACGTAGTTGACGATAGAAGTTGCTGCTCCGGTAACGTCCTGCGTGTTAGCAAGAGGTGGAGAGCAGAACACAACTAGGTCACGACGAACTTCGCCGATGCTTCCGATTGCGTAGTTCTGAGTTGCCAGAGAGGCATCTGCAGTCATTAGCAAGCTGACATCAGTTAGTTCTGCGTTGATGAATAAACTAAGAGCAGTCTGAGTGTTTCCAGCCGCGATCGTACCGTCTAATCCACCAGATAGGATGGCAACGTTCGCATTCGCATCACTGGTGAACGTAGGAGATGCTAGATAGCTTGCTCCCCAGTTAGTTAGATTCGCTGCAGGGACGCCAGTGTTGTAAACATAGCGGCTCTTCTTCCAGAGCACTTCCCTGTAATAGTTGCTAGATCCATCTGGACCAGCAGCATCGCGAATCTTAGAAAGACCCTGATACTTTTCTAGAACAGTGTTAGCTGCACCAGTGAACAAACCCAGACGATCAACGATAAGGATATGTACTTCATCGTTGGTGACTGCGCCATTGGTCGTTGCCTTGATCATTGGACTGGTGTTAGGAGCGAAGTCAAAGTAATTTGCAAAGGTGTATAGAGGATCAGAAACGTTAGAAGAATTTGCTGTCCAAACTGCGCCATTTGCCCAAACAAGAACTTCTAGAGAGTTACCAAGTAATCCGGGATAGCGAGCAGTGAAACCATTACCGACAACGGCAGTGTTATATGCTCCGTTGAAGTAATCGTCTTCATTATTGATAACGGCACCGGCAGCATTAGATGTTGCATTCTTCTGGCTTGTTCCAGATGCACGTACTAGACGAAGATCGTTAGAGTATGCGAGGAAGTTAGCAGCGGTGAAGAAAGATGCAGCCGTGTTATTATCGGGCTGTGTGAACTGATTGACTAGATCTACTTCTGAGGTAACAGAAGTGATCTTTAGCACCGGACCCCACGCAAAGGTTCCTGCAAGGGCGCCAGTAGAAACTGATACTGCAGGAATCCCTGTAGTTAGATCTATTTCACTTATATTTACGCCTGGTGATACTTGGAAAGCCATGTAACATCTCCTAAAAGGGATTATCTGGAGTCTATAACTCTACCAAGTATTTAGGTTTTGTAAGTTTTGCATGTCTAATACATAGTGATTCGATTATTTAGTTCAAAAAACAAAAAGTCCCTAAAAGGGACTTTTTGGAATCGACTGAATTTTATTTATACTTTGGGAGATTCTCTGAGCAGCTTCGCGGCACGCCTCTCCTCTACCTTCTCTGCCTTCGCCTTCTCTTCTTCCGCCTTCGCTTTCTCACGCTCTACCTTGACGACCTTTTGCCTCTCAATCCCCTCTAGGCACGCTAGACGGGCTTTCATGAGCATGGCGATGGCGTTATCAAGCTTGGTAATGCCACTCTCGTCCTCGCAGTAGATATTCCACGTGATTGTTCTGGTGCACTCTGTAATTACAATAGTGCCATGGACTCCTGAGTAGTGATCTTCTGTGAAGCGATATCCGACCGTTGAGCCACAGTCAGCAGGGTCGATGAAAGCGATTCCATGAGCTAAACATACTGTTTTCTTTTCATCCATCATTCTTCTCCATCAACCCAACGACACATTTTACCAAATGCCATTGATACCAGAAAACTAATAACAAGATAACCAATAACAAATAAAACAATTTTCATATAATCTGCACATTCTCAATTTTTACCATCAAACAGGTAGGACCAATTCTGAAGGTTAGATATTCTCTATCTCTATTGACTAGAAAACGTTCTTCTAGAAGTTTTGCTTCTAAGAGCGTATTCGTGGTCCATGTGGTGCCAACATTTAGCACCACGCATGTTCCTTGTTCTAGGAGATAACTCTTAGCGACCACGATGGTGATGCTCTCGCTCACCATCATAATGATCTCTGCTTCTATGTCGTCCCCAACCATAATACCCATAATAACTATATGTGTAGTGTGATGTGTAGTATGGCTCGTAGATGACTACGGGAGCGGGAGTGACGTATACCTGACCCTCTAGCGGTGCGGTATAGACCGTGCAACCGGAAAGAGAGAGTGCTGCGAGGATAATAAACTCATTCATGATAACTTCACTCCTTAGAGATATTAGAATTTTCCTTAGCCAAATATTTACCCACCATCTTCAATGTTGACAAAAGCATATTGGCACGCTGATTGGAGAAAAATGAAGAAACTATCCAACCAGCTGTAGTTAGTGACCAAATTGATGCAGCCGTATTCTCATTAATCATTACGATTGCTGAAAAGATTGCACAGGCAAATGAGATTATGTAAAGACCGTAATTTACAAAGCTATTATAGAAAGGTTTCATGGGTATACTTATTTAAATTCGGAGTGGGATGATATCTGTTTCGGTTAGAGGATAG
>JANXME010000062.1 GCA_025354785.1 Actinomycetes bacterium
GCGAGTGTCGCCCCTGTAGGGCTCTAAATCTTTTTTCACCCTAACCCAGGGCTTACGCCCTGGGCTGTCCATCTGACGCCCCTACAGGGCTCTCATAATGTGTTTTAAATCAACAACTTAAGTCACTTTCAACGCTAGAGGATCCAAGCCCCCTACGCCAAGGCTACGGCGCGCCAAGGGGGCTTTGCAAGCGCCCCTTGGCCCTTTTAAGCTTCCCTATTGACTTTTAGGATATACCCGTGTTCAATGGAGCTATGTTTCCGATTTTGAGTTGCGTGGTTTCGGCGGTGGTCGTGCTGTGCGTGGTCTTGGGGCGTCGTTTCGCGATTAAGCGCGTGATGCACAGGGCCGGCAAGGACATTGATTTTACGATAGCTCGGGGGCTGGTGAAGCTCATCAAGCGCCTGAGCTGGATTTGGGGTATTTATGGAGCGGCGTATCCGTTTCATTTTGAGTCTAAGTGGTCTTTGTGGATTTACCATGGGACCGTTACCATGACGTTGATTGTGGCGTACTTAGCGGTTTCTACGGTGATAGACGGCCTAATTGGGACGCTTTTACATGGTAAAAAAGACAACCCGATTGTGGCGTTTGTGCCGATGATACGACAGGTTATACGCTTGCTCATCGCAGTTTTATTTTTTTTATTTATCCTCAATGTTTTTGGATACCGGGCTACGACGCTGATTGGGGCCTTGGGCTTGGGAAGTGCCTTGGGCGGGGCGGCCATTGCGTTTGCTTCGAAGGATACGATTGCCAATTGCTTGGCGTGTTTTTCTTTAACCTTAGATCGCTCATTTTCAGTGGGCGAACGCATACGCATCGGCGACAAGTACGAAGGCACGGTGGAGGAGCTAGGGCTGCGTTCTACCATGATCAGGACCTACGAAAAGACGCTGCTGGTCATCCCCAATGCCCTATTGGCCAATGAGGTCATCGATAACTTCTCTCGGCGTGCGCAGCGACGCGTACGGCACACGCTGGGCCTCGTCTACAGCACCACGCCGCAGCAAATAGAGGCGCTCGTTGAGCCCCTGAAGATGCTATTGTGCTCAGATCCTGATGTCGTTAAGGACGATATATTGGTAGGACTTGAGAACTTTGGCGATAGCTCCTTAGATGTCCTGGTTCAATATTTTACTACAAATGGCACGCAAGAGGATTATTTGAGGGCCTGCCATCGTATTAATTTGAACATTCTTAAGCTTTTGGAGTCTATGGGATTAGAAATGGCCTATCCGACGCACACGGTGTACCTCTCGAGCGTTGAAAGTGAAAGCGAAAGCGAAAGTGAAAGGCCATAGACTAAGGCTAAGGGGCGCTGGCGCCCCTTAGGATGGTTTTAGCGGGGCATTGGGGGTTGGGACGGCGTCATGGAAGTGACTCACGCACCGTAGTGCGCTACGCACTTCCCTTCCTTGTCCGAACCCCCAATGCCTCCCCTAAAACCAGCTCGAAGCAATTCACAAAGTACTCCCTGATCGCTTCGCGATCTGTGGGGGGCTTAGGTTCTGTGAAGGAAATTTTTTTGTAATGGAGGATTGATATTTTAGGGCGTGTGACCCATTAAGCTATCAACAAAACGCACATAAGGAGGCCTGAAGGGCCGGCAGATCGTAGCCCAGGGCGTAAGCCCTGGGTTTGATATGAAAAACAAACCGGAGCCCTGTAAGGGCGGCACTCAGAATTTGAATACGAGTGTCGCCCCTGTAGGGCTC
>JANXME010000070.1 GCA_025354785.1 Actinomycetes bacterium
TGTAATTGCCCTTGGATATTATTTCTTGGGGAATGTAAACCTGCGTCCTACAAAATGACCGAACACTCAAATTGAACATTGCAATTAAACCTTGTAATTGAACCTAAAGTCGAAATGGAAATATTTAGATGTCTGTAAAGTTATGTGAATCAGCGCAAGAGTTTCTCGATGAGACGCTCGCATTGCGCACGCTAAACGCACTTTCACTAAACATGATCAGCAGCGTGGCAACCTCAGTTGCTCGTGGCGATAGAAGTTACGATCAATATTTTTGGTGGGTACTAAAGGATGAATTTGGCAAAGTTGTAGGACTGGCAATGCGCGCGGCCCCTCATGCGATGGTCCTACCCCAAATGCCAATTACGGCAGTCGTCGAATTGGCGGATCAGGTTATCCTGCTACACGATGACCTACCAGAAATCGGCGGTCCGAATGAGGCAGTCGACCAATTTATGATCGCTTACAAAGCGATAAAAAGTCCTGGCTCCAAAAGAAAAGCAGAGCTGTCGCACCAAGAGCTACTCTACGAACTTCGTGGCTTAAGAAAGCCAGAGGTATCCGGGACCGTTCGAACTGCAACTAAGGGAGATTTTGAACATATTCATGATTGGTATCTTGCCTTTGGGGATGAAGCAGGAATACTTCTGCACGATACGATTGAATCCATTGAGGATGGTCTCAAACGCGCATCCTTATTCCTTTGGATTGACGGTGGCAAGATAGTTTCCATAGCCGGACATGCGCCAGTGGTCGAAATCCCACGAGTAATGGCCTCTATCAGAGAATCGGCTTTGAAAAAATTGGTGAGAGCAAGCGCGTGAAATTCCTGGCGCCTTAATTGATATCTGACTTTCGACGCCTAACTAAATTTCCGGGATTTACCAATCTAATTGCTGCCCGATTCATTTCCAATATTGGCAATGGTCTCTCGCCGATCGCGCTTGCATACGGCGTTCTTGGACTTACCGGTTCTACCCCACGTGATTTGAGTTTGGTGATGGTTTCGCGCTTTGCGCCGGTGGTCATTCTGATGCTCTTTGGCGGGGTAATAGGTGATCGGTTTAAGCGCAACCGAATCGTTGGAGGCGCCGACATCCTTGGTAGCAGCTTTGCAGCGGTAAGTGCCATCTCCTTTATCGCTGGATTTGCCAACCTTCCTCTGCTTTGTTTGATGGGCGGACTTTTCGGAATACTAAATGCACTTTGGTGGCCCGCCTTTGCTGGAGTGCTGCCAGAAATTTTGCCAAAAGAATATCTGCAAAAAGGAAATGCCATTGTGGGCTTGGTTAGCAATATCGCCGTTGCAACTGGAGCCCTAATTGGCGGAACTTTGGTAACTCTCTTTGGATCGGGATGGGCATTGCTAGTTGATGCAATTTCCTTTCTGCTGGCAGGGATTTTAGTTTGGCGGATAAACTTGCCACCGCTTCCTGCACGCGAGAAGAACACCATGCTCCACGATCTACGAGTGGGCTGGCGTGAATTTACGGCGCGCTCGTGGGTAGTCGTCATAGTCGTAGCTTTCACTTTCATTAACTTTTGTTTTGAAGCAACGATTTCCGTCTTAGGTCCGCTCGCCTTTAACTCCGGCGGAAACGGGCCGCGCAACTGGTCGTTCAATCTAGCTGCGTTAACTGCGGGAATGATCTTCGGCGGGGTTATCTCCATCAAAGTGCGCTTCAAAAGGCCACTCGTTACAGGGATGCTGGCAATCTCCTCTACTGCTCTCTGGAATTTTTCCATTGGATTCTCTGCAACGCTACCTTTGATTCTTCTCACCGCAGTCCTCGCAGGAGTGGCCGTAGAGATTTTTACTGTCGTCTGGACCACATCTATGCAAGCCAATATTCCAGAAGAGTCTTATTCACGCGTTATTTCCTATGACGCACTGGGCTCCTTCGCTCTCGCCCCTATCGGAATAGCGGTAGCGGGACCCATTGCACAGGCGGTCGGAACTTCCGTTACCTTAAAAGTCGCCGGCGTAATCGTCCTAATATCTGCTCTGGCTCCACTGACCTTTGGATCTGTTCGCGAACTTAGGACTAAAAAGCACCATTAACATGCGACCAGACTTGTAAATCGTGGATTCCATCTGCCCGACCTTGGGACTGACGAGCCACTCCTTCGCAGAAAAACCCCGCCTTTAGTAAAGACTTTTGCTCGGGGATATTTTCC
>JANXME010000089.1 GCA_025354785.1 Actinomycetes bacterium
GCCGCTAAGTCTTCGCCATCTGTCGTTGGAGAGAGCGTCGAAGTAGCTCTTGAGGCTCAAGTTGCAGAGGCTCCAGTTGCAGAAGCCGTTGCCGAAGTAGCTCCCGAGGTTGCGGAATAACCATGATTGATGAAGCCCTGGAGCATTTAGTCAAGGGAATCGTTGACCATCCCGAAGATGTAGTTATTAAAGAAAAAACTCATCGCCGAGGCAGCACTTTGGAAGTTCGCGTTAACCCAGAAGATATTGGCAAGGTCATAGGCCGCAATGGTCGCACCGCGAAAGCGTTGCGCACCGTTGTGAGTGCTCTGGCTGGTCGCTCTATCCGCGTCGACTTGGTTGAAACGGACGAAGCGCGGTAAGTATGCGCTTGCTCGTGGGGCGCATTGGTCGTGCTCACGGGATTTTGGGTGAGGCGACAATAGAGGTACGCACAGATATGCCAGACGAGCGCTTTGCTGTCGGCGCGCATGTTTCCACCGATTCCCATGGCGATTTATCTATTACTTCATACCGCTTGCATAACGGCATTTTGTTGCTCGGCTTCGAAGGTGTTAAAGATCGCAATGGCGCCGAAAAACTACGCGACACTTTGATGTACTGCGACGTTGATATTGATCAACCAAGCGACTACCAAGATGATTATCACGTCATGCAGTTGATCGGTTGTAAAGCGGTTCTGGAATCTGGCTTAGAATTTGGCACAGTGGCCGATGTTATAAATCTGCCAGGTCAGGATCTCTTAGCTATTGATACTCCGAACGGAGAGGTGCTAATTCCATTCGTTCACCAATTGGTTCCGCTGGTGGATATCGCCAATCGGTGCCTGACAGTGATCCCGCCGGTGGTCACATGAAAATTGATGCAGTCACGATTTTTCCCGAATATTTTTCGCCGCTACAACTTTCTTTATTAGGAAAAGCGCAAGAGCGTGGAATCCTCGAGATTGCCGTGCATGACCTGCGCGATTTCACCTCCGATGTTCATCACAGCGTGGATGACACTCCCTATGGTGGGGGCGCGGGGATGGTTATGAAGCCGGAAATCTGGGGCCAAGCCCTAGATCCCTTGATGATCCCCGAGACTGATCTAATAATTCTCACTCCAGCAGGAAAAACTTTTACGCAAAGGATGGCAGAGGATCTCGCCACCAAGTCACATTTAATTTTTGCATGTGGCCGTTACGAAGGAATTGATGCGCGGGTAGGTCAGTATTACGAGCAAGAAAAATTCCGCGTACATTATGTGAGCATCGGCGATTATGTTTTAGGCGGCGGGGAAGTTGCGGCGCTAGTAATGATTGAAGCGATAACCCGATTGTTGCCAGGTGTCTTAGGCAATCCGGAATCTTTAACTCAAGAGTCCCATGTAGAGAATGGATTTCTGGAGTATCCCAACTACACCAAACCTGCGATATGGCGCGGCCTAGAGGTCCCAGAGGTCTTGCTAAGCGGCAACCACGGCGCCATTGCCAAGTGGCGCGGCGAACACGCTCACCCTAGTTCGCCGTGAGTGCTACCCCTCGCGTACGCTTGACCCTGTGGCAAATCTAGATCCAGCAATTCAAGCTCGCTTAATCCGCGATCTAGAGCCGGCCGTGGCCGTTGAATTTGAACGCCATATTGAGATGCAGAAGAACTGGTACCCACACGAGTATGTCCCTTGGAGTGAAGGGCGAACTTTTGCCGGACCGCTAAATGGCGATGCTTGGGAAGCAAAAGATTCGCGCCTTTCCTCCATTGCCCAAGACTCCTTGGTTTTAAATTTAATGACTGAAGATAATTTGCCCAGTTACCACACCGAAATCGCAATTGCTATGGGCCGCGATGGCGCATGGGGCAATTGGATTGAGCGCTGGACCGCGGAAGAAAATCGCCACGGCATCGTAATGCGCGATTATTTAATGGCCACACGCGGAGTAGACCCATACGAATTAGAGGATTTACGGATGGCCCATATGGCGTTGGGCTATCAAACTCCATATGAAACAGATATGTTGCACACCGTCGCTTACGTTTCATTTCAAGAGCTCGCCACCAGGATTTCCCATCGAAATACAGGGCGAATTTCCAACGATCCGATCTGCGAATCTATGTTGCAACGGATCGCCCTAGATGAAAATCTCCACATGATCTTCTATCGCAATCTACTTGGCAAAGCTATCGATCTTGAGCCAAATGCGGCGATGAGGGCGATTGCCGATGTGGTCTCCAATTTTGCTATGCCCGGGGTGGGCATGCCTGGTTTCGGTCG
>JANXME010000111.1 GCA_025354785.1 Actinomycetes bacterium
CGACCCTTCTCATGAATGAAGAAGAAGCTCGGTTTATCACCAAGGAAAGCGATGTCGAGAAGGCCTTAGCCCGCCTTTTGGAGTTCGCACCAAATGCAGTTATTAAATGTGGAGCGCGTGGCGCTATAGGTCAATCAAGCGGGCAAGCTGCGATCACGATCGCGGCATATCCTGCAATTGTTATTGATACGACAGGAGCCGGGGATGCTTTTGCAGGTGGGTTTGTCGCGGCCTGGATGAAATCGGCCGATATGAAGAAGGCTTTGGCCGCTGGGGCGTTCAGCGCCGGCCAATGTGTCTCAATAGTTGGGGCCCGCCCGCACGTCACTCCCGCACTTTAAAGGCTGCGCTTGGCATAATCACCGCCATGGCGAACGCAAAGACAGTTAAGAACAAGAAGATAGTCGGTCCCAAACCTGGAGAATATCCAGGCAAGATCGTAGAAATTGATGTGGCATCTGAGATGTCTGAGTCTTTTCTGGAATATGCCTACTCGGTTATCTATTCACGAGCTTTGCCAGATGCGCGCGATGGTCTAAAGCCGGTGCACCGACGCATATTGCACCAGATGGCCGATATGGGGCTACGCCCCGAACGCGGACACGTGAAAAGCGCGCGCGTTGTCGGAGAGGTAATGGGCAAATTGCATCCACATGGTGACGTGGCAATTTACGATGCGCTAGTCCGAATGGCGCAACCTTTCTCAATGCGCCTGCCACTAATCGATGGCCATGGAAATTTTGGATCTTTAGATGCCGGCCCGGCCGCGATGCGTTACACCGAAGCCCGCTTGGCGCCATCAGCCATGGCCATGGTGGCCGAAGCCGATGAAAACACAGTTGATTTCGGATCCAACTACGATGGACAGTTGTTAGAGCCATTGGTTCTGCCAGCGGCATACCCTAATTTGCTGGTAAATGGCGGTTCCGGAATCGCCGTTGGTATGGCCACAAATATGGCCCCTCACAATCTAGGGGAGGTCATTGCCGCCACTAGATTTCTAATCGATAACCCAAATGCAACTCTCAAGCAGTTAATGAAATTTGTGCCAGGCCCAGATTTTCCAACCGGTGGTCAACTCGTTGGCAGCGAAGGCGTTCGCGAAGCATATGCCACTGGTAAAGGTAGCTTTAAGGTGCGAGCCACTGTAGAAATTAGCAAAGTGACCTCCCGAAAAATGGGTATCACTGTCAAAGAGTTGCCGTTCACAATTGGTCCAGAGAAGGTTGTGGAGCGAATTGCCGATTTGGCAAAAGCCAAGAAGATCCAAGGTATCTCCGACATTATTGACTTAACTGATGGCAAAACTGGCACAAATGTAGTCATCGAACTTAAGAATGGTTTTGAACCAGACGTAGTCCTTGAGCAACTCTTCAGACTGACTCCGATGGAAGACGCATTTTCAATAAATGCGGTGGCGTTGGTAAATGGGCGCCCTCAGACTTTGGGGCTTAAAGAACTCCTCCAAGTCTTTATTGCCCATCGCGTTGAAGTAGTACGGCGTCGATCTGAATTTCGCAAAGTCAAGGCAACTAGTCGACTAATTTTGGTGGATGGGCTTCTAAAGGCCATAATTGACATTGATAAAGTGATAAAAATTATTCGCGCTAGCGAAGATGCAACTTCGGCAAAAGGCGCTCTAATCAAATCATTCAAATTAAACGATGATCAGGCAACTTACATACTGGATATGCCGCTTCGACGATTGACCAAAATGTCGAAATTAGAGTTGGAGAGCGAACAGAGCGAACTCTCCACCGCTATCGCCGCACTTAACGCTCTACTAAAGAGCGATGAGAACATCCGCAAGCAGGTAAGCGAAGAGTTAGCCGCGGTCAGTAAAGCATTCGCCACTCCTAGGAAAACGCTAATTTTAACCCCCTCCTAGACCCAGTATTGGTCAAGGAATACCCTTACCAACATGTTCCCAACCTTGGGCATTATTCGGCAAGTTGCCACTGACCCAAAATTTACCTATCGGCAACGTGTAGCAGCGCTAGCTAACCTGGCAGAAAATTTACTTGACCCGCCGCTTGTGAGTCCAGAATGTTCCGTAGCGCTGGATAAGCGCCTCATCTGCGACATGTTTGAAGGCAACGCCCCATATCGCCCGCGTTATCTCCTTCCTGATTACGCCAAAGCCCTAAGGCAAGGTTCAACGTTTCTGGAAATGCCCGCGGCTGAAAATCTCGACGATGCCTTGGCGTTTTTGCTAATCGTTTACTCGCAAACGCCTTCCATAACTGGATACCCCGTTTACTTTGGAGATCTAGACACTTTGCTCCTATCTTATGTGGAGGGCGTGAGCGACGTAGATCTATATTCCAAGTTGAAGAGATTTTGGATCAGTCTTGACCGTATGTTTCCCGATGCGTTTGCGCACACGAATTTAAGTCCAGTTTATAACCGTGTTGCAAGAACGATTCTGGCGCTGGAGCGAGAACTACTTCAGGTAGTTCCAAATATCAGCCTAAAAGTCGATCCAGTTCTCACCAGCAATGAATATATCCTCGATGCCGTTAATACTGTATTCGCCTGTGGGAAGCCGCATTTCATTAACCATCAGATGATGCAAGCAGATTTAGGTCCAGATTATGCTGCGGTCAGTTGCTACAACTCACTAAAAATTGGGGGC
>JANXME010000277.1 GCA_025354785.1 Actinomycetes bacterium
CAGGATTCCTTCCGAAGCGGCCAAGCGATTTGAAAGAGGAGTGGATCATTCACTTGCTAAGTTTGCTTCCGCCCGCGCGGCTGAACTTTTAATTCGTTTTGGCGGCGCTGTTCATATTGGTTCAATGAGTGATGGTAAAGAGTCACTCATGCCTGCCATTGACTTCGATCCACATTTTGCCTCGCTCTTAACAGGAGCGCAAATATCGCTGGAAACCGTCGCTTCTAAACTGGAATTGGTTGGGTGTTCGCTAAATAAAACCTCCGATACGCAGTGGTCCGTTACACCCGCGCAATGGCGAGGGGACCTCCAATCACCGGCTGACCTGGTTGAAGAAGTTGCACGGATGATTGGGTATGACGCCATTCCCTCGCTTTTGCCACCTCGACTCGTGAGTCCAGGGCTGACTGACCAACAGCAACGTCGCAGAATCGTTGCGAATATGTTGGCCGATAAAGGGTTAGTAGAAGTTCAAAGTTATCCCTTCCTCTCTGAAGCAACGATGAAATTGATGGGGTATTCAGGAGATCGAGCGAAGGCCCTACGTATCACAAACCCGATCTCGGAAGATTTGCCATTCTTGCGCACCCATTTGATCCCAGGGTTACTTGAAGTGGCACAACGCAATCTCGGCCGCGGAGCTCGAAGTTTTGCGATTTTTGAAATGGGAACGATCTTTCGTGCTATCGCGCCGTTACTGCCAATAGATAATCCTGGAGTCGATGGTAAACCCAAGCCCGAAGAGATCGACAGCATGTACGCCAGCGTGCCCTACCAAGCAATTCACGTTGGAGCAGTATTGATAGGCGCTGCGGGACTGGAGGATTGGCAGGGAAAAGGGCGGGCCTATGATTGGCGAGATGCGATCGAAATTGCAACCGCAGCCATCGAAACCTGCAATTTCGAATGGAAAATTGAAAGATCAGATTTCGCACCGTGGCATCCTGGACGCTGCGCTGAACTTCTTGTGGATGGAAAGGTAGTCGCCCACGCCGGAGAGTTACATCCGCGGGTTGTTGAATTCTATGGTCTGCCCCCTCGGGCTTGCGCTTTTGTTCTGAATTTGGACGCTTTACCTGATCGCAAGGTTGTACGGGGAAAGACTTTGCGAACTATGCCAGTCGCAGTTCAAGATGTCGCCTTGATTGTCGATAGCGCTGTGCCAGCAGTGGCTGTCGAAGATGCCCTGCGCGCAGGGGCTGGGGAATTGCTGGAGTCGATCGCTCTCTTTGATCGATACGACAAAATCGGTGAGGGAAAAGTATCCCTCGCTTTCACTTTAACATTTCGCGCACCAGATCGAACCCTTACCGCAACCGAGGTTTCAGCGATGCGTGAAGCAGCGACACAGGCAGCCTTTATAGCAACGGGAGCCGTAGTACGATCTGCATAAAAATGCATAGTTTTGCATAAATATAGATATTTGAGTATTATAAATCCATGAAGATTGGCGTAGTAGGGGCGAGTGGATATACCGGGGGAGAGCTCTTGCGCTTGCTAGCCGAGCATCCTTCCTTTGAGCCAACAGTTATCACTGCCCATGCCAATGTGGGAGAGTTGATTACCTCTCTACATCCGCAATTGGATCAATATGGCGATCAGAAATTTTCCGAGTTGGACATCTCTCGACTTAAAGCTTGCGATTTACTCTTTCTTGCAATGCCCCATGGGGAATCTGCCAAGATCGCTGACCAGTTGTCTTCTCAACAGTTGGTAGTTGATCTAGGAGCCGATTATCGTTTACTTAACTCTGTTTCATGGTCAAGATATTACGGAGGAGTTCACGCCGGCACCTGGGTCTATGGTTTGCCTGAATTGAAAGACGCACGCGATCGCATTAGTCAATCCAAAAAGGTTGCTAATCCCGGATGCTATGCCACGGCCATATCACTAGCGATTGCTCCTATTCTAGAATCGATTGATGTTGGCGATATTGTTGCAGTTGCAGCATCGGGTACGACTGGTGCGGGCCGTTCACTCAAAGCTTCTCTATTGGCTAGCGAAGTGGCAGGATCGCTTAGTTCTTACAAATTCGGGGGTGTCCACCAACATACTCCCGAGATTGAAGAAGCCCTGGCACAAATATCAGGGTCAAAAGTTACCTTGTCATTCACTCCAATTCTGGCTCCGATGCCAAGAGGTATTTTGGCGACGGTGACCGCAAAATTATCAAGGCCATTAATCGAGTCCGAGCTACGCGCGATTTTTGAAGCGCGATACGCTCACGAAGAGTTCGTGATTTTTCTTCCTGCTGGCCAAATGCCCCGTACTGCCAGTGTTCTGGGCAGCAATCGTGCCCAAATACAGGGCGCCATTGACACGCACTCCAATCGAGTCGTGGTTTCGATCGCAATAGATAATTTGGGCAAAGGGGCAGCGGGACAAGCCATTCAAAATGCCAACTTGATGGCCGGGATCGCTGAAAATTCTGGTTTGACGATGCGAGGAATTGGCGTATGAAACTTCCTCATGGGTTTAGCTCGGGGTCAACAGCTGCCGGTTTGAAGGCTTCTG
>JANXME010000137.1 GCA_025354785.1 Actinomycetes bacterium
GAATGAACCTCAAACTTTTTCGCGCTGAACGTCCCTATGCCGCCTTCGTTATAACTGCTCTGCCTTGGACTCTTCTTAGTGCCTTCCTGCTCTTTAGGTCTTTAAGTGATTATCTAGATACTGGGCTAGTACCGCGTTTCCCATCCTTAATTGCAAGTATTGGTTCTTTCTTGATGGCTTCTCTTTTATGGGTAACCGGAATGATTTTGGAACGTGTGCGAATAAGTAGAGAAGCCATTGCGAGAACAAGTTACGCGGCTGCCTTTACAGAACTCGAGTAACCAAGCAAGCAATACTTTTTTGGACTACCTATCTTGGGCGACGTCTTCGCTGATCTTGGCCGGGACGTGGCTTGCGCCGAGCGGCGCCAAATGCGCTCTTCTCCACGACGGGGGCTATGTATGCAATTCCACTTGGCTCCTTGGAACCAGTGATAGTTACTAGATCCGTGTGGTGGGGGCGAACGTCGACAAACTTTGGATAAACACCTGCGCGCGAAGTTAAACCGCGAACAGCGCTTTGTTGTTTGGAAGTTGCCAATGTGACAACTACGCCTGCTTCGCCGGCGCGAGCGGTACGACCAGCGCGGTGAAGGTAATCCTTGTGGTCGGTCGGAGCGTCAACATGGACAACAAGTGAAATTCCATCAACATGGATTCCGCGAGCCGCTACATCTGTTGCTACCAAGGCAGCTGTGGGGCTGGCCTTAAAGTGAGCCAAAGTACGGGTGCGAACCGCTTGTGACTTGCCTCCATGAAGCGCGCCAACGGCAACGCCAACGCTGGCCAGTTTGTCCGCTAAACGATCCGCCCCGCGTTGCGTTTTCACAAAGAGGATTGTTTTGCCATCGCGAGCAGCGATTTGGGCAGTGATTTCATCCTTGTCGCTTGGATGCATGACGAGAACATGGTGTTCCATAGTGCTAACTGATGCTCGATCATTTTGCAAAGAGTGTGTCTTTGGATTGTTGAGGTACTGCTTTACTAGTGAATCCACACCGCGATCAAGGGTGGCGCTGAAGAGTAGGCGCTGTCCATTGGGACGGGCTTGGTCCAGAATTTCTTTAACTACTGGCAAGAAGCCCATGTCGGCCATTTGATCTGCTTCATCCAGGACGGTGATCTGTAAATCATCGAGTTGAACTTCACCGCGATTTAGCAGATCTATCAAGCGACCTGGAGTGGCAACCAAGATCGGGCAACTCTTGCGCATTGCGGTGATTTGCTTGGCGTATGGCATTCCACCGGCGATTACTACTGAATCCAGACGCACTGCCTTTGCAAGCGGTGTAATAACATCGTTGATCTGAAGCGCGAGTTCGCGAGTTGGAGTAAGAATTAATCCGAGGGGACGATGTGGCGCAGCCTGCTTGCCTTGCAGGCGAGTGAGCATTGCCAGACCAAAGGCCAGCGTTTTGCCAGAACCCGTTTGTCCTCGTCCTAGAATGTCATGGCCTTTTATTGCATCTGGAAGTGTGGCAACCTGAATTGGAAATGGCGCAGCAATTCCCTGTGCCGTAAGAAGTTGCACCAACTCGGAAGTGATTCCTAGGTCAGCAAAACTAATGTCAGTAAGTTCGACAAGTTTGTGGTGCAGCGCCTGCTCACTGGTCTCCTGCTCGATATCAGAAATGTAATTGTCGTCAGCGCCGAAATCTTCGACGTAATGGCTATTGGAAAAATTCTTGCCCGGCTTTTCTGCTGCAGATCGTGCGCGCGCGGCAAAGTTGTTGGAAGAACTTGGGCGATTAAATGAACTCTTGTTAGGAGTTGCGATCCCACTATGCGCACTGCGAGTCCGCGGAGAGAAGGTCGGTTTGGTGGCATTAGAGGATCTAAATGACTTTGTAGAATCTATTGAATTACCAGTCTCGGAAGCGGAAGTGCGCTTTCCACCCGGAACAAACTTTTCGCGCTTGCGAGGTTCAAAATTGGGTCTTCCATCTCCACGTGCGGCATCTGCTAAACGAGCATCGCGACGATTTGTCGGGCGCATATCAGGACGGGCAGAGGTGCGGTCATCGCGGCGGGCAGGTGTGAATTTTTTTGCGCCACGTGAAATGGGCGTTGTTCGCGCTTCGCTCGACTGCAGGGTTCGAGCCTCGCCTCGTTCTGGAGCGGACTGAGAGCCACGAGTGTCAGCAAATCTCTTAGCTCGTTCTTGTGAGCGCGCTGTGTTCTTCTCACGCTTACGCGGAGAATTAGCGCTTTTTCCAAATGAAGGATTTCCTGAGGCAGTTTTCCCAAAAGCGGATTTTCCGGCCCTGCCTGACTTCTCTGGCCGTTCCACCGCATCAGTGGCGGTGCGTGCTAGGCCAGCAGCGATTCCCTTGCGGTGAGCCTTGACAGCGCCAGTGCGCTTAGGGGCAACAGATTTAGAGCGTGGTTGTAAGGACATGAGTTAGCTATACCAATCGAGACGACAAGCGCGTCTCGGTGCGACTGGGCCAGGATGGTGCGTGTTTTGCGCCGAAAAAAGAACTTCGAACGACTTAATGGGCCTGTCGGGTGGTGATAAGACTCGCAAGTAAGCGCAAATTGTGCGCTTTAAGGGAAGAGATCACTGCTTCGGATGAAGCAACGGACCAATCTTACCTTGGATTCTGGGTTCGAATTACCACGAGCGCGCGTCCTAAGGAGCGAACCTGAATCGAGGCGGGCGGCTAAAATCCAAGAGTGAAAACGCCAATCAGTCCCACACTTACCACGGTAACCAAGACCGTCAGCAAGCGCATCGGTGGGCGCGAAGATTCAGTACTTACCCGCAAGAGCGTTCGTGAATCCCTTGTATCTGTAGCCGGCCTTATCGGATGTCCAGTGCGCGATGACGAAGGCCGAGATTTGGGACGACTTGTTGACGTGGTCGTGCGCAATGGTGAAGAAACCTATCCAGCTGTATCGGGGTTGATTGTAAAAGTAGGACAGCGTAAATCTTTTATTGATGGCGCCCGCATCTCGAAATTAACTAAAGATGAAATCCGACTCTCCTCCACCAAAATCAATTTGAAAGAGTACACACGCCGCCCAGGTGAATCACTGCTCGATGGCGACGTGATCGACCATCAGATAGTCGATGTAAATGGCTTGCGCGTGGTCCGCACTGCAGACTTGTATCTGGCACCACTCGATCGCGAAATTCGTTTAGTCGCGGTGGATGTTTCCTTTGTTTCATTTTTGCGCAGAATATTTCCGGGCACCATGCGAAAGCGGCCAACCCCTGATCGAGTTGTCGATTGGGCAACCGTTGCCTCCCTTACAGATGGCA
The DNA here is from genome assembly GCA_025354785.1 of Actinomycetes bacterium. Lineage (GTDB taxonomy): Bacteria > Actinomycetota > Actinomycetes > Nanopelagicales > Nanopelagicaceae > QYPT01. The sequence continues at coordinate 3,265 of JANXME010000137.1, forward strand.
CTGGCCAAGTTAGGACCTCTGGACCGCGTTCGGCTTTAAGCCGATTGCGTCCGGCAGATTTAGCGGACCTGATTGAAGACTTAGTGGGGCGCGAACAAGGTGCGCTTATCGAGATGTTAGATCCAGATCTTGCTGCTGACGTTTTGGAAGAGATGGAAGACGAAGATTTGCAAGCTCTCTTACGCGGACTGCCTGCAGAGAGAGCAGCAGAGCTTTTATCACGCATGGAGCCTGATGAAAGCGCGGAAGTTCTGCGCGATCTCGATGATGAACATCGCGAAAGTATCTTAAGTGCGATGGCGCATGAAACCGCGGTTTCCCTGCGCCAGTTAGTTTCCTTTGATGAAACTTTGGCCGGTGGCGTTATGACGACTCACACCGTTATCTGTAAAGCCTCAGACACCGTCGCGCATGCGCTCGCACTGCTGGTAAAAAATAGAGAGCGTGATATTTCAGATGGCGTGGTTGTTGTTGACGGAAAAGGCAAGTTGGTGGATCACATCCAAATGATCGAATTAGTCTCGGCTAAATCTAACTCTCAACTTAGCGAATTGATTGGTCCACCTTTTCCAACAGCGGTATTCATTACTACCCGTTTGGATGAGGTAATTGATGAATTTTCTAATAACCGCGGCTCATCAATTATTGTGATTGACGAAAGGAATAAGCCTGTAGGGCGGATTATGGCTGATGACTTGGTTGACGCGCTGGTGTCACGCTCTGAAAAGCGTGGCTTTGCCCAAGGCAGCGGCGCTTTAGCATGAGTTTGATAAGCCCAGAGGTAAACCCAGCGAAGAAATCTGCCTCCAAAAAGGCCAGTCTTGTTGTGAAAGTGCCAATCATTTCTCCTAAGAGGATTCGTCTGGCCGCGTTGCTTGCCGTGATGGGACCCGGGATTATTGCCGGTCTTTCTGATGACGATCCAGCGGGCATTACTACTTATTCACAACTTGGGGCCAAATACGGATATCAACTTCTCTGGGTATTAGTTCTTTCTACTCTGGCCTTAATTCTCTTCCAAGATCTGGGAGCGCGCATTGGAGTTGTGACTCGTCAAGGACTTATAGGTCTGGTGCGACAGAAATATGGTGCACGCTCTGGTGTCTTCAGCGCAACATCGTTAATTTTGGCCAATATCGGAACCATGACCGCGGAGTTTGCAGGAATCGCGGCGGCCGGCCAACTTTTTGGAGTATCTAAATTTGCTTCCGTTCCAATCGCGGCCTTGCTCGTAACCTTTCTGGTTTTGCGTGGGTCCTTTGGTCGGGTGGAAAAAGTATTTTTTCTACTCTCCGCAGTTTTTCTTTCATACGTGATTGCCGGTTTCATGGCGCACCCCGACTGGGGTCAGGCAGTTCACGGGATGGTTGTTCCTTCAATGCCATTTACGCGCGACGCCATATTTATAGCTACCGCAACGCTAGGTACGACGTTGGCGCCGTGGGGGTTGGCATTCATTCAGTCCTATGCAGTAGACAAACGTTTAACCCGCGACGATCTAAAGCTCTTGCGAGTGGATGTATGGACCGGCTCGCTGCTTACGGGAGTAATTGGTTTCTTTGTTGTGGTCACATGTGCGGCAACGCTAAATAAGCAAGGAATACTTAACATCACCGATGCCGCACAAGCCGCTGCCGCCCTGAAGCCGCTGGCAGGAACTCTGGCAAAAGATTTATTTGCGGTGGGCCTTATCGGTGCGGCCCTTCTGGCAGCCTCCATATTGCCACTCTCGACTGCATATTCAGTCAGTGATTTAACTGGAAGGCCAGCTGCCTTAGATGATGGTTACACAGAGGCTCCACTTTTCTACGGCACATTTGCCGCGATTACAGTGATTGCGGCTGGATTAATTCTCTTGCCGGGCGCACCGTTATTGAAAATTTTGGTGCTGACACAAGTTTTGAATGCGGTTCTCTTATTGCCGCTACTTTTCTACATGTTTGGCATTGCTCGCGATAAGCGCTTAATGGGCGAATACCGGGCCACTACCCGCATGCAGGCGGTCTATCTCTTAATAATCACAATGGTGGCCGTCTGCGTCGGATGCATGATCTGGTTCACCTTCCACGCTTAGCACTAACTTGCATGTACTAGCTGGTTGGCATTAAGTCGGTGGAGGTTCTTCCATTCCCTCTTTCTTCTTGTCGCCAAATTCCTTTTCGAGCGCCGCAAAATCGGGACGTGGAATTTTTGGAACATCGCCTTTCATAAGCCGGCGGTAAAGGTAGACCGCTATCGCTCCGAAAAAGGGCCATTCAAATGTATATACCCAGGCTCGCCAATTTCCGCTCTGGGCTCTGCCAAATTCAAACCATCCCGCCCAAAGACAGAAAGGTAGCGCG
>JANXME010000152.1 GCA_025354785.1 Actinomycetes bacterium
GCAAGTCCGGCATGATCTTGCCGAGGTCCGTGCCCTCGATATTGGTTGTCGATAGGCGATTACAGCTAGGGTCTCTAAAGCGGCCTGCGTTAACCGGGATTGCTGGCCATCAAGTACGAAACGCTCCACAACCGAGGCGAACTCGGGACGGCTATAAAAACGCCAACCCCCATTTATTTGTCGTAATTGAAAACCTCGCTCTTCATAGCTACTCTCTAACTTCAAAAGGGCCGCGTTGATTTGCTCAATGGGCTTATCCAAAATCTGTCCAAGCGTAAGCTCAGTAACCGGCTCATCGATCACCATAAGAATCGCTTCTATTGAACCCTCTAGATCAACTTCAGACATTATCGCCATCCTCTGTCTCGCTTAAGATATCTGGTATCGAAATATCAAATTCATCCCCAGCCTCAATATCTCCTGCATCAGGGCCGGTCCAACTAATTTGAAGTTCGCCAAGTGCGGCGACTTGATCAAAACGTAACGCCCCCTGGCGAAAGAGATCCAAAAGAGCCAAAAACCTGGCAACGATTACCAAGGTGCTGGGGGCCTCGGCCACCAAGTGGCGAAAAGTCATAGATCGAGAACGCCGCAGAGCCTCCACCACCCATTTCGACTCCTCCGCCACGCTCACTAAGGGAAGATGTAGGTGTTTCATGGCCACAGCCGGAGTCACTTTTGGCGCCAAGACGCGCTCTGCGATGGCGGCAAAGCGCTGTGCTCCCACGCCGATTAGAACCTCTGGTAATAAGGCGGCAAGGGCCGGATCCAGGGCTGTCGACCGGGGAAAGACCTTATCAGCGGCGGCAATACGCTCCTGAAAGGTTGCTGCAATCTCCTTGAAAGCCCGATATTGCAGCAGCCGGGCGAATAATAGGTCTCGCGCCTCCAGCAAGGCCAGATCAGTTTCATCTTCAACCTCACCGCTTGGCAATAATCGAGCGGCTTTGAGGTCTAGCAGGGTAGCTGCCACAACTAAGAATTCGGTGGCTTGGTCCAGGCGCCAACCCTCCCCTGTAAGTTCCAGGGCTCGGATAAAGGAGATGAACTCGTCTGTGACCTCACTTAACGCGACCTCGGTTATATCCATCCTGTGGCGGGAAATCAGTTGCAGAAGTAAGTCGAAGGGTCCTTCAAAATTCTTTAGATGGACGGCAAATCCCGCGGCGATCTCTTGATCGACATCTTGCGCAGTTACATCCACCTGCGAACGGTACTTCAATTTCCCGCCAATTCCTTCCATTTGGTGCTTGGAAGTTCGTCCGTAAATCGCTTCTCTGAGCGCCACTTGCTTCGGTGCAGCGCGCTGCGTAGGCTCCCACAATAAAGCGGCAGAGAGGTTTCTCGATTGAGCGTTAAATCGACATTTGACGATGATGTGGCTACAACATCAACCCTTCTCAAGCGTCCCCCTAAAAGCTGGCCGACCCCCGCCCCGCTGAAAGAGCACGGCAACGCGGCGATCATCGCGGTCGTAAATCAGAAAGGTGGAGTAGGAAAAACCACCACGACCATAAATCTAGGGGCAAGTTTGGCCGAACTCGGCCGCAAGGTTTTGCTAGTTGATTTCGACCCACAAGGCGCACTTTCAGTGGGACTAGGCGTGAGCGCGCACGATCTGAAGCAAGAAGAGACCGTCTACCAAATTTTGATGGACGCTCATTCAGATATTGAGAAGGTAATTCTCAAAACTTCAATTCCGGGAATGGATCTGCTTCCAGCAAATAAGGAGTTGGCCGGAGCGGAGGTTACTTTAGTAAATGAGATGGCGCGGGAGTATTTTCTTAAGCGACGATTGGCCGCCGTTAGCGATTACTACGACATAATTTTGATTGACTGCCAACCAACTTTGGGCTTGCTTACTCTGAACGCTCTTACAGCTGCAGAGGGAGTAATAGTTCCGCTCCAGTGTGAATTCTTTGCGCTACGAGGATTTGCCCAATTGCAGGAGAACTTAGAGCGAGTTCGAATCAGCTTGAATCCAACTTTAAAGTTAGTAGGAATATTGGCAACCATGTATGACAAGAAAACTTTACATAGCCGTGAAGTTCTTGAACGCATCTTGGAAGCATTTCCTGACAAGGTTTTTGAAACCGTAATAGCACAAACAGTGCGCTTTCCAGAAACAACAGTTGCTGGAGAACCGATTACAACGTATGCAAATAGTTCAGGTGGCGCCGCGTCTTATCGACGTCTAGCACGAGAATTAATCGCAATTGGAGGAGCACGATGAGTCGCAGAGCTAGCCTGCCCGGAGCCGATGAGCTTTTTCGCCCAGCCACTCCTTCGTTAAGCGCAGTTCGTGATACCCCCGTGGAAGTCGCACCACCAGAAGGTATTAATCCGATCTCGGGAATTGCACCGCAGAAAAAGGGCGTACGAACCACATCGCGACGTCGCGTGACAGCGGTGGATAAGTCACCTTCTGGCCGG
>JANXME010000155.1 GCA_025354785.1 Actinomycetes bacterium
TCGCCACAAATGGAACTCCAGCGCGGGCTACAACGCTTGCCATTTTCTCATCAGCGTTGCCGGCGCTAATATCATTTACGATTTTTGCCCCCACCTCTAAAGCAGCCAAAGCGACATCTGCTCGCGTGGTATCAACACTTACGACCGCATCTAAACGGGAGAGCTCGGCGATAACTGGGAGCACTCGATTTAGCTCTTCATCTAGAGAAATGCGGGCTGACCCAGGTCTTGTAGATTCTCCGCCAACATCAATTATGTCGACACCCTCAAAAATCATCTGCTTTCCCCGAAGCAGAGCCAACTCCAAGGAGTTGTACCGACCACCATCGGCAAAGGAATCTGGAGTCACATTGAGTATGCCCATGACCAAAGTGCGATCCGAAGGAAACGCTAAATCCGACAGGTTCATTCAATTTACTTACTTGTAATTAAACTTATTGCTTCCGCGCGAGTAGATGGATCACGCAACTTACCTCGCACCGCGCTAGTTACAGTTCGCGCTTCTGATTTTCTAACTCCCCGCATCGACATGCAGAGATGCTTGCATTCAATGATGACTATGACTCCAGCGGGGCTAAGGATCTCTACTAGAGCATCGGCGATCTGAGTTGTCATTCGCTCCTGAACTTGAGGACGACGAGCAAAGAGATCCACTAGTCGTCCGATCTTAGAGAGCCCTGTTATCTTGCCGTTAGGAATGTAACCAACATGAGCGACACCGTGAAAAGGAGTTAGATGATGTTCGCATTGAGAAAAGACTTCAATATTTTTTACGATTACTAATTCCTCATGTCCAATATCAAAGGTCGTGGTAAGAACGTCCTGCGGTGATTTCCAAAGCCCTTCAAAATTTTCTGCCATGGCGCGAGCAACTCGCTGCGGTGTATCCCGCAAACCGTCCCGCGTGGGATCTTCGCCCAGGGCGAGGAGAAGTTCAGTAACTGCCCGCACTGCACGTTCATGATCAAAAGGCCTTAACGCCCTTCCATCTTGCGGTCCCATGGATACCTGATTTATTTCACTCATCCTCTTTAACCACCTTTGGGACCTTCGCCTTACGGGCAGCGCGCTTCTTCACTGGTGGTGTTTCCGCGCTCTGCGAGAGAGCAACGCGGGTAGCGATTGGTGGTATCTCCGAGGCAATCCGATTGGGCGAACCTGTCCAAGAGGGTCGCATCGGCCACGGCTTAACTTGTTCAAATATCGCTGCAATTTCTTCCTTATTTAAGGTCTCTCGCTCTAGCAGTTGAGCAACCATTTCATCCAGAATGCTTCGATTTGCAGCCAAAATATCAAAGGCCTCTTGGTGGGCATTTTCAATGAGTCTGCGAATCTCTGAATCTACAACAGCGGCAACGTTCTCTGAAAAATCGCGAGTATGTCCGTAATCGCGCCCCATAAATGGTTCGGAAGCATCACTTCCAAGTTTTATCGCTCCGATCGCTTCGGTCATTCCATATTGTGTAACCATTGCCCGCGCTAATGAAGTTGCCTTCTCAATATCATTGCTGGCGCCAGTGGATGGGTCGTGGAAAATCAATTCTTCCGCGGCACGACCTCCTAAGGAGTATGCAAGCTGGTCGAGCAGTTGATTTCGCGTAACTGAATATTTATCTTCATCAGGCAAGACCATGGTGTAACCCAGCGCGCGTCCACGGGGCATAATCGTAATTTTATGGACTGGATCTGTGTGCGGTAGTGCATGTGCAACCAGTGCGTGACCCGCTTCGTGGTAAGCGGTAACCCGACGCTCTTCCTCGCTCATGATTCGACTCTTGCGTTGAGGTCCGGCCATGACTCGATCGATTGCCTCATCCATCTCACTATTAGAAATGGAATTTCTATTTTCGCGAGCCGCTAGAAGTGCCGCTTCATTTAATACATTTGCCAAATCAGCGCCCGTAAATCCAGGTGTCCGTCTGGCATAAGCCAATAGTTGGACATTTTCATCAAGGGGTTTTCCTTTAGCATGCACCTTCAAAATATCCTCTCGACCTCTAAGGTCGGGTCGCTCCACTGGAATCTGTCGATCGAACCTGCCTGGACGCAATAGTGCTGGATCCAATACATCAGGTCGATTGGTAGCCGCGATTAAAATAACTGAGCCATTACTTTCAAAGCCATCCATCTCAACCAACAATTGATTGAGGGTTTGTTCACGTTCGTCGTGACCTCCACCTAAACCGGCTCCACGCTGGCGACCAACCGCATCTATTTCGTCAACAAAAACGATGGCTGGCGCATGCTCCTTTGCTTGATTAAATAAATCTCTAACTCGAGCAGCTCCAACGCCCACAAACATTTCTACAAATTCCGAACCAGATATTGAATAAAATGGAACGTTTGCCTCCCCTGCAACAGCTCGGGCAAGTAAAGTTTTACCAGTTCCGGGAGGCCCATATAGAAGCACCCCTTTAGGAATCTTGGCGCCCAGCGCCCCATATTTAGGGGGATTGGCCAAAAAGTCTTTGATTTCATTGAGTTCTGCCACCGCTTCATCGGCGCCAGCCACATCAGCAAAAGTTGTCTGGGGCACATCGTTGCTCTGCAATTTGGCACGCGAACGTCCGAAGGAGAAGGCTCGATTGCCGCCTTGGCTCTGACTCATCATCAAGAAGAAAAGAAATCCGATAAGTAAGAATGGCCCAAAGGTAAAGAGCAACGTAACAAGCAACGACTGCGTTGCAATCTTTACATTCCAGGCTCGAGGTGGTGGATTACTTACGAGGGCATCAATCAAAGTTGGCTCTTGACCGGTGATGTAATTAGCTTGCACCTTCGATGAGCCAGAAATGGTCTTGCCAGTCTTTAAGATAACCTGAATTTTCTGTTCCTTATCAATCAGCAAGGCTGAGTCCACCTCATTTTGGGAGAGGGCAGCAAGAATTTGTGAAGTCTTAACTTTTGTATATTGGTTGCCGACACTTGAGATCTGTCCAAAAAGGGAGACACCAATGATCCCAGCAATAATCCAGAACAACGGCCCACGCAACATCCTGCGAAAACGCGTGGTTGGCTTCTTCTTTGATTCCTTCTTCTTATCACTTTTAATCTTTGTGTTCTTCTCAACCATTTAGATTCTTAAGCCTTCTCTTAGGTGTACATGTGTTTGGCCAGGACGCCAACAAATGGGAGGTTGCGGTACTTCTCTTTGTAATCCAAACCATATCCAACAACAAAATCAGAAGGGATTTCAAAACCCACATACTTGACTCTTACCTCAACTTTAGCCGCGGCTGGCTTTCGCAATATGGAGAGAATTTCTACGCTTTTAGCGCCACGCGATTCCAGATTTGATTTGAGCCACGAAAGTGTTAACCCTGAATCAACGATATCTTCAACGATCAATACTTCGCGCCCCGTTATATCTCGGTCCAAATCCTTCAAGATTCGAACAACTCCACTTGATTTGGTTCCAGATCCGTAAGAAGAAACCGCCATCCAATCCATATCAACGTGACGTTGCAAGGCGCGTGAGAGATCTGCCATAGCCATAATCGCACCTTTAAGTACACCGACCAATAAAAGATCACGACCTTGATAATCCGAATCGATTCGCCCAGCAAGTTCCTTTATTTTCGCCTGCAAATCAATTTCGTTGACAAGGACGCTCTCTATCTCGCTACCTACGGCTGATATTTCCACAGTGGCTCTTGGCTCCAATTTCCTTTTTTATATTTCACTCAAAGGTTATGAGGGTGGGTTGGAAGGGGGTAAGAGCGAAAGTCTGCCCGATATTCTTACCGCCTTCACACCGCCGGGCAGGTCTATCGCCCCTTGCCCGTGCCATTGCACAACCAAGGCCTGGACAGCCCCCACATGGTCAGCCGAAATTGACCCTTCCGGAGCGCCAGCGACGTAGATGGCCAATCGAATAATGCGGTTACGAATCGCCCGGGGTAGCAATTCCAGGGTTTGAATATCAAGGGATTGGGGCTCCATCTGGGCAAATTCACGCTGCGCCCACCCATCCAGGGCATCTGCATCGTCGCGCAAAAGCCCAGCGCTGCGCGCCAACGCCGCGGAGATTCCCGGTCCAATCGCTTCTTCCAGCAAAGGTAAGACCTGGGATCGCACCCTTACTCGGCGAAATTGCAGGTCAGAATTGTGCGGGTCGCTCCACGGCGTTAAGCCCACTTGCGCACAAGCAGCTAGCGTTTGCTCCCGAGAAATATCCAATAGCGGTCGCAAATAGCGCCCAGTTTGCCGGGCCATCGCAGAGAGCGAGCGCGTGCCTGATCCTCGCGCCAGACCAAGTAGAACGCCCTCGGCCTGGTCATCTCTTGTATGCCCCAGCAAAATCGCCGCTTCCCCATGAGAATCGCTAATTTGATCCAAGGCGCTATAGCGAACCCGGCGCGCCGACGCCTCGATTCCATCAATATCAACAACGCAAACTTGGACGATCTGCGCCTGGCCAATTCCCATCTCCTGTAGCTGAGCGACCACTCTTTCGGCCTGAGATCGCGAGCCCGCTTGAAGTTGGTGATCGATCGTCACGCCAATTGGCGCTAAGGCCAACTTTGGAGCCTCTTGGGCAACTGCATAGGCCAGAGCCAAAGAATCAGCCCCACCAGAGCAGGCAACAATTACTGAATCGCCAGCCGGAATTTTCGATAAGCAAGTGCGGACAGGGGTGCGAATGGCAACCATAGCCCGATCAAGATCCATACCGATAAGACTAGACCCGACCACCAAATGGCATAAGCCCGTTGACGCTGTACATATCTGAATAGCGCAGCCCCGTCTTAGTGGAACGCGCTTCCCACACCATTCCCCCGCCTGCATAAATACTCATATGGTGAATATTTGCGATCGTCCCATTATAAGAATAAAAAAGTAGGTCCCCCGGCTGTAATTCACCTAGAGATACATGGTGGGTATAGGTGGAGTAGAGCGCGGCATTTAACCGATCCCAATTGGGCCAATCCAAACCCGCTGCTTTAAAAGCGGCGTAAACCAGCCCTGAACAATCATATGAATTAGGACCTTGTGCACCCCAAACGTATGGCTTGCCTGCCAACACCTGTTTCTTGGCAAAGGCTACAGCCGTCAGCCTCTGCGCCACAGTGGTACGAATTGATGATCTGCCTTTAAATCCTAAATCCGGCCAAATCTTCTTTTGTCCCGGAGTTTGCGCAGCGCGGGCGGCTTGAGCTTCTTCTAAAAGGGCTAACTGGCGTTGTTGTTCCAAGGTTGTTCGAACCCGCTTGGCGCTGGCCAGCTCTTTCATTAATTGATCTTGCACCGCCTGCAATTTTGTAACTTCATTTTGCTGGGCAGTACGAGCTGCATCGGCAACTTCCTTTGCTGCTGCCACTTTGTCACTTGCTTTTTGGGCTGCCACTTTCGCCGCGTCTGCTTGCTGCTTTGCGACAAGTGCCACTTTTTCAGCCGCTCTATATCGATCCAGCGCAGTGGAATTATTTGAACCCAATGTGCTTAGGGTGGAGAGTCGATCAGCCAAATCTTGGGGACCGGTCGCACTTAGCAGCGGTTCTATATCGGTAAGGCCACCGCCCATGATGTAGGCGTTTGTTGCTAATTTTCCAATAACACGATGGGCCGCGCCAACCGCGGCCGAAGTTTGTTGAGCATGTAGCGCTGCAACTTTTGAAATACCGACAGCCACTACCAACTCTTTCTGTGCTTGCTGGTAGAGAGCGCGCGCCTTATCGGCTTGTGAGGTCAGCGTTCGCAGCGTTTGATTGGCAGCTGCCAACTTTGCGACGGCAGCATTTGCCGCGACACGCTTCTCTGATTCTGACTTTTTTGCTGCAGCTATCTGCGCCAAAGTTGGCTTAGGAGTCTTGGCGTAGGCAGGGGCGCAGGCAAGGGTCAAGCCGAGGGCAAGAGTAATGACGAGCAATCTGTTTCGACGCAAGGGAAGCCTCCTGAGGATAAAATGATAAAGGCTGAACTTAAGTTTTTCCTTGATTTGGCTGCAATGTCCTTAAATGGGTCCTTAATTGCCCACATCTCGGCGCCTAAATAAGGCTGAAACCAGGAGTATTCCAAATAGTAAATATGCTCCAAGGACCGTTATCGCATGCAAATAGGTAGCATTGAAATCTCCACCTGATGCAATAGTTTGGGTCAGCTGTCCGGGCATCCATTTTGCAGAGTGCTTTACCGTCACGCTAATTATGCTCTCCACTACTAATAACCAAGCAACGCCGATTGATATTGAGGTAATGGGTGATCGCAAGAGCAACCCCAAAATCATTCCGATCGTGCCGTAAGCCAACACTGAAATGAAAACATTAATAAAGGTATGTACTAGAGCATTCCTTGCATCCGAAGTTGTCCAAGCTGTTGTAACAACTTTGGCTTTACCGGAAAGCGCAAAAGCAAGAGAAATGCTAACTATCAACGAAACGATAACAGTGGCCAGCGCAAAGATTGACATCGAGAGAAATTTTCCCACAAGTAATGTGAGCCTTCTTGGCTGACGGACCAATAAGTTACGCAACGTGCCATGCGTATATTCCTGCGCAGTTTGAGAAGCAAAGACGCAAAGGGCTACTAAACCCAACAAGCCTGCGG
>JANXME010000171.1 GCA_025354785.1 Actinomycetes bacterium
GTATCCAATTTTTCTTATGAATGAATTGTAGGCATGGTAACCAGTGTAGAACATTTAAACCACCATGGTGTATTGGTGTGTCTATGAAATCCAATGATTCTGGTAATTCTGACTGTATTGTGAAATTCCAACCAGTTTTCAATAAATTATAGCAACAGGCATTTAATGCTATACAACCATTCTCAGATGTTACATATTCCGATATTAATCTTAAGAGGTCTGGATCGAAGAAAATGTCATCTTGCATTAGCAGAATTTTTTCATATTTGGAAGTAGACACACCCAGATTGAATGCTGGATTCACGTAAACATTTTTCGCGGGACTTATTGTCGTGACTTTATTCCATCTGGTTTCAGAAAACCATTTCGGAGTGTTTTCATTACAATTGTTGATTAAGATTATCTGTCCAACTTCGGGATGGGTGTCCAACAGTGGTAACATGTGCTTTAATTCAGCACCGTACCACATAGTTGGACATATGACGGAAAACAAACTCATAAAAATTTCAATTTCGGATACTTTCTAAGATCGCCACGGTCCTCGTCCTTGATAGGATAAGTTGCGATAGCGGTCAGAGTGTTGCCCTGATCTGGTTCGTAAAATGTAACAAACTCATGGTTTCGCTTTTGAAGATGCTTCATCCCCTGAGCTAACTCAAGTAGATTTGCAACTCCAATCACGGCATAATATAGTTCACTCACATCCTTACGGTTTTTTAGTTTGTGTCCCAAGACGAGAGTAGCATGTGCGCTCTGCACTAGTTGCTGCTCTTTTGACATGTCTTGACGCACGAAAATATAGACGTATTCTTTGCACATAGCGGTGGATCCTTTTTTAGTAGAGAAAAGCTTCAACAGCAAATCTCTGCTTAGGTGGTCCACACGCTTCATAATATACCTACCAATACTGCGTCTAGCAGTCGGTAGTTCCTTTATCAATCAATCCAGTCTTGTCATTCATATTCTTCTCCTGCATTTGGCGCTCCCGGCGGGACTCAAACCCACAACATATCGTTTTAGAGACGACCGCTCTATCATTGAGCTACGGGGGCAATATTATGTATTAGCAATCACTGTGTCAGAAACAGTGAGGTCAACCGGAGTCTCTACCGGTGCTGGCTCGGTTGGAGCCTGAACAGGAGTAGGATCTTCATAGACAACTTCTACTTCTGGTGCATCATATGCGTAGGCATGACCCTGATATTCAACGAGAGAATTTCTGCTCAACTTAGCATCTTCTGCTAGAATCTGTTCGCGTGTTCCCATCAAATAAAGACGACGTCCTGCGTCATCAAAAAACTTTGTGGCAAACGCATCTGGTGGTAGGAACCAATCTTCAATCTGATTGATGCCATTACGAGTGTCGTCGCCGAGATATCTAATTGCTACAAGTGCCATTTCATAATCCTAGTTGGTGGATGGTACTTTATTTAGCCTCAAACATAATTCTATTATACGCTGATGTTCTGTAATAGTAAAGTCTATTTCAGCTTAGCCTGAAAAGAGACGGGATCTTCACGGAATTTCTGTAGCATCTTTAGGCAAACGTCCATATCATGCATGTAGGTCATGCCATAGGGAAGATCTGGAATTGCCATGATGATGACTGCCTTCTGAGGCATCTCATTGAAATGTTCGTAAAACATCTCAGCATAGCATGCGCACTGAAGGAAGTAATCTACGATTTGAGTCTTTTTCTTGACTCGCGTAGAAGTCTTGAAGTCTACAACCGCCAGCGTATTACTATATTCAGCAATACAGTCTGGGGTGCCGGCGAGTTGTAGCTTGTCCGAATATAGAGGAGTCTCAAGCAAACGAATGTTGTTGAGACGATCTAATAGAGGCTTGATCTTGGTAAAGAGTGCCTTGGTGTTAGGATCATCATTCACTTCTTCGGTCAGATTGTTGAGCAGATAGCTCTCTGTGACCTTGTGAAGTGCAGTACCGCGACGAGCAGCATCGACCTTGATCTTCTCTGCCTTCTCTTCACCAATCTTAGCTTTCCACTTGAGCAGGAAACTCTTATCCCAATGGCGACCAATGAAAGTCGTCACCGACTCATAGTGATCGCCATTGGGAGTCACGTATCTTCTATTACCATCTTCCTGTGTCACTTTCTCAAGCTTCAGAGGATTCACAAACGCATGCTGAAAAGTCAAGTTATTTTCTCTATCTCAAATTCATGCACCGGGTTTGGTGGTCCATCTAAATGAGAATCCCATTTTATGGGTCTTCTTCCATTTCTAACTCCACCACAAATGGTCCCAGTAGAATTTTTGTCTACTAATTTAATCCTATCACCGACTTTAAATTTACTTTTCGGTCTACCTGTCATTTTCTTCTTCGATCCTTCAGAGTGCACCCTTCCAAACATAGGATTGTTTTCTCCAGTTCTGTTTTTAAGATATTCTTTTTCACGCATCATCTGCTTAGATTCTTCTGTTCTTTTCTTCCCATACATTCCAACAATCTTTTTTCTGTGGTTTTCTTTTGTGGCTTCTGATTTTTTCTTTCTAGACTCTTTCGTCTGCTCTATAAGTATGATACCATCACCACCCAAGGTCATGTTATATCCATTCTTATCTGTCGTACTTTGATGATAATGTATCCAATACTTTTCTCTATCGTATGCTTGTGTTCTATTCAAGTTAGATTCAATGACAGAAAGAGAAAAATTTTCTTTACCATATTTCTTTATGGCATCAGTCAACGCATATCCGGATTTGTAGTGTTCAAAAAGTCTCATTTCCGGAGACTTTTTAGTTACTCCGACATAAGATTTACCATTAACGTTGTTGTGAACGAGATAGACAGAATAAACGTCTTCCATAATTCTATTATACCTGAGATTAGTGTAATAGTATATAGTAAAATATGATATTACAGGAACTGAATGCCCAAATTTTCTTTTATTGTCAGGTATTCTTTACACAATCCAGAACGCACTATATCTTCTATCCCAAATTCTATATTCACAAAAGAAGGCATTTGATTTACAATTTTGATGAAATTGTGGAAACCTTCTTTGTCTTTGCTTTTCTGTAGATCCGTCTGCCTATAGTCTCCACAAAACACTAAACGGCAGTTTTCTCCAGTTCTAGTTATCACAGTGTCTAATTCAGACCCAGTCATGTTCTGGGTTTCATCCACAACTACAATACAG
>JANXME010000198.1 GCA_025354785.1 Actinomycetes bacterium
CTCGACCATGGTCATGGGTATCGCAAACCTAGCGATGGCTACGGGCAATATAGGTCGCCCAGGTGTCGGGGTCAATCCACTGCGCGGACAAAATAATGTGCAGGGCTCTTGTGACATGGGTTCTTTCCCTCACGAACTCCCGGGTTATCGCCATATCTCGAACCCCAAGACTCGTGAAATTTTTGAAAAAATTTGGGGGCGCAAGATCAAGGCCGAGCCGGGCTTGCGAATTCCTAATATGTTTGATGCGGCTATTAACGGTGACTTCAAAGGCCTTTATATTCAAGGCGAAGATATTGCCCAATCTGATCCCAATATCTCCCATGTTCATGCGGCGCTGCGCGCCATGGAAATGGTGATCGTGCAAGACCTTTTCTTAAATGAGACATCAAAATTCGCCCATGTATTTTTACCAGGTACTTCTTTCTTGGAAAAAGATGGAACTTTTACAAATGCCGAACGCCGTATCAATAGAGTTCGCCCCGTTATGCCATCCAAAACTGGAAAATCGGAGTGGGAAGTTACCTGCGATTTGGCGCGCGCCATGGGATATGAGATGGGCTATGTCGATGGTGCGGCGATCATGGACGAAATTGCCGCGACAACTCCGACATTTAGCGGGGTATCTTTTGCCAAGCTCGATCTAGTGGGAAGTCTGCAATGGCCCTGCAACGCCGATAATCCAGAAGGCACGCCAATACTGCATGTGGACCAATTTGTGCGCGGTGCCGGAAGATTTATGCAGACGCCTTTTGTTCCAACAGATGAACAGGCCTCACGCAAATATCCGTTATTACTTACCACAGGTCGAATATTGAGTCAGTACAACGTTGGCGCCCAGACCCGGCGAACCCCAAATGTGGTCTGGCATTCAGAGGATATTTTGGATATCCATGAATCAGATGCGCAGTTGCGTGGGATTGTTGCGGGCTCCTGGGTCAAGCTTTCTAGTCGTGTAGGGGAGACTATTCTTAAAGCGCGTATTACCGATGAAGTACCAGCTGGGGTCGTCTATACGACCTTTCACTTCCCTGAAAGCGGAGCCAACATAATCACCACGGAATTTTCAGATTGGGCGACTAACTGCCCTGAATATAAAGTGACTGCCGTTGAGATTGCCCCCAGTTTGCAAGCTCCAAGTTATTTGCACTTACACAACCCAGTTGGGGATGTGCAATTGGAATCTATAGTTCGGATGGCCAATCAAATAGCGGCCAATCTGCCTGCGGGCGCTGCGCCGGAACACGCGGTGGCCCATCACCTAGAACAGTTCTGGACGCCAATCATGCGCCAACGTCTGCGCGCCGAAGTGGATCGATGCCAATTATCGCCGGTTGTAATAAAGGCCCTGGAGTTGGAAGTCAGCGCTGCAACAAGCTAAGAATTTCTCGCTCTAAATTGGTTTCGCCTACGAAGATGATCTCTAAAGGCAACTCGATTATCTTTGCTGCTGTCTCTGCCAATTCTTTCAATTCATCAGTTGGACTTTGCGAAAGCCAAATTACCTTTCTGTAGTTCTTAAAATAGTCATCGCGTAAGTGGGGGTGGCGATCTAACCCCAATTCAACAACCACACTCTGATAAAAAGTTCTAGCCAAAAAATCGGTGAGGAAGTAAGTCCCAGCCTCCGATTCCATAATTTTGGCAATTTCAGTTTTGCCAGCAAAGACGTCGTAGCAGTGGTTTCCTCCTAAGCGAGCCACGCCATGTTTTTTAAGCACAAGATCCAACTCTCCATAGGTTCCGCAGTCGGCATATGCAACGGCGCAAAGGTCAAAATTGCCTTTAATCGATTCCAGCGTGGAGTCAACTTCTCTAGCAATTTTGCGTGGGGAGTTATGGAGTATGGCCGGCAGTGGAAAAATTGTTAGGTCAATCTCATTTCTACCCGCAATATTCTTCAAATGTGGCTCCAGCGCCCCACAAGCGACAATTGCAGTCCTCATGCTATTTGGGAAAGGCGAGGCGTTCGACGAATTTGTCGTTGAAGTCTTGGCGATCTGAAAGTTCGACATAGTCGATTTCTTCCAATAGCGCGTTGGCCCCGTGACGTTCCTGGGCAGAGAGCAGAACCATCTTGGCTCCCTCTCCGGCGACATTTCCGGCTGAGACAATGCGCATAACGGAAATTTTTGGAACCAACCCAATTTTTATCGCCGATGATGGTGAAAGGTAAGAGCCAAATGATCCGGCGAGCAAGACTTGCTGGATATCGCGCTCTTCGACCTCAAATTCCTCGAGCAATAACGCCCATCCAGTGGCGATGGCGGCCTTAGCAAATTGAAGTTCGCGGACGTCTCTTTGGGTAAGAAATACGCAATCAGTTAGATCACCGATCTCGGCGCCCCAGGTAAGCACGAAGACCCTCTCACCTTCTCTTTCTCGCAGGCGCGAGGCGAGTATTGGAGAAATTTCGGTGGCTGTCTCCTCACTTACAAATTTACCGCTGTGATCCAGCAGACCGACCTGCACCAGAACGGCGCATGCGTCAACTAAGCCTGATCCGCAGATGCCGATAGCGGGACCATCCTCAATAGTGCCTACGACCAATTCACCTTCGACAATCTTTACGGTTTCGATGGCACCCGCAGCGGCGCGAACTCCACACTTAATCGATGCGGCTTCAAAGGCGGGACCGGCCGGGGCAGCAGTTGCCAGAATCTTTTCGCCATCTCCTAAAATGATTTCGCAATTGGTTCCAACATCTATGAATAGGCGCAGGCGCTTATCGCGATCCATTCCAGAAGCTAGCGCTCCGGCAATTATGTCGCCGCCCACATATGCTCCCAAAGAGGGCAGGATTAGCGCTTTGGCCTGCGGATGAAGTTCTAGACCCAACTCAGTTGCATCTACATCTGGGTAATCAGCGCTGGCCATAATAAATGGCGCCACACCAAGGGGTTCAGGATCTATCCCGAGTAAAAGTTGGGTCATGGTGGCATTTCCAGCCAACGCGACTTCGTAGACATTTTTAGGATCAATCTTGGCTTCATCGCAAACTTCTTGAGTCAATTGCGCCAAAGTTTCTTGGGCAAGTTTGCGAAGGCGAGCCAGCGCAGTGGAATCGAGCATCGTCGCACTGATTCGGGTTATTACATCTGCACCGAAGGGCTGTTGTTTATTGAGCATCGATTTCACGGCCAGAGGAGTACCGGAATTGAGGTCGAGAAGCGTCGCAACAACTGTGGTTGTTCCCAGATCGTAGGCAATTCCATATCGCAGCCCTGTTGTATCTCCTGGCTCAATCGCGATTAACTCTTGATCGATAAAGACGGCAGTAACTTTGAAATGAGCGGCGCGCAAAATTGTAGGTAACTCTCTCATTGCGGCCAATGAAAATGTGGCTTCGATATCGTCAATCGCATCTAAGACTCGAACTATGTCGGTTCTCTGATCGTGCAGAGTGGGTTCTTCCAACTCCACGTAACGCTTTTGAACAGCTGGACGCAAGATAACCTGGCGCCCCACGCCGACCGTTGCCGCCTTCGGCCTGGTGGTAAGCGGCGGAACTTCTATAGAAACGTCAGTGGTAGTGCGGACCAGACAGGCCAAACGCCAACCTGCCGAAATTTCGGCCTGAGTGAAAGCACGCATATCCAACTTGGCCACAGGTACATCTCCAGATGTGATCTTCACTTTACATTTTTTGCAAGTCCCATAGCCACCGCAAGTGGAATCGATGGCGATCCCATTCCAAGACGCAGCATCAAAGGCACTTACTCCAGTAGGCACCGAAATTACGCGGGAGTTGGAGGCAGATCCATCTATTTCCAAAGATGTAATAGATAGTTTTACCCGTCCCGTTCCATCATGTTCGGCAACGTCAGGATCGAAGATCTTATCTTTTGAAATAATTAGGCCTCCGTTGCGGCATTAGCCGCCTCTAGCGCTCGGAATCTGCTAATCCAATTACTACCCCAGGGATCCAATCCCAGTAGCAAGTCGGCGGCTCGCACCGCTTCTACGATCAAGGGAGTGCGCGCATCCATCACTGCGCTGGTTAAACCATGAGACATAGCGGCCGGAAGAAATGCAGCGTTGATGGCATGGCGATATGGAAGTCCGAAAGAAACATTTGAGGCGCCCAGAGTCATATTTAGCCCCCACTTCTCTCGGATCAAGTAAATGGTTTCCAAAGTTATTTTCACCGCTTCGGGATCTGCTCCCACCGTCATTGCCAGTGGATCGATAACCAGGTCCTCCAGGGGAATGCCATGCTTTTCCACCGCCATAATGATTTTTTCCGTAATTACAATTCGTTCGGCGGCGGTAGCGGGAATGCCCGTTGCATCATTGGGCAAAGCGATTATGGCTGCTCCATGCCTCTTGATAAGTGGCAGAATCAAATCCATCCGCTCTTCTTCCCCAGTCACGCTATTGACGAGAGCCTTGCCTTCATAAGTCTCTAACCCGATTTGTAGAGCTTCAATTATGGATGAGTCAATGCAAATAGGCATATCGGTCAAAGATTGAATCATCTTTATCGCCCGCCCCAATAGGGCGGGTTCATCTGTAAGGGGCACTCCCATATTTACATCTAGGACATCGGCCCCGCCACGTACTTGTTGTTCGATATCTATCGCCAGTTGTGAGAGATCATCTTCTCGTAACTGCGCTTGAAACTTCTTGCGACCCGTGGGGTTGATGCGCTCGCCAATTATGCAGAAGGGTTGGTCGTGGCCAATCGTAATTGTCTTGCTGGCGGATCGTAGAACTGTATGCACTTCAATCACCCATTTTCTGTCGTGGAATTCTTCCGAGATCGTTCATAAGCCTTTCCAAGCTTTCGTCATGGCGAAAATCGGCAATATGCAGCCCGCGAACATTGGGCTGGGAGAGGGCATGTAGCGACTGTTCCAATACCACTTGGTAGGCCGTTTCGGCAGGATCACTGCTTTTCTCAACTCTTTCAATGATTTCTCTTGGTATGTCAATGCCTGGAACCTTCGCATGTATAAAATTCATACCGCGCGCCCCTTTTAGAATTACGACGGTAGGCAGTAAGTGCATCTCTGGAACGCTCGACGCTACGCCGGCGCAATAATTCTCCAGACGTTTTGCATGAAAGCAGATTTGCAGTTGAGAACGCTGGAGCTCCCCCACTTGAATACCGAGTGGAACGAACTTTAAAGAAGTTCCGTGCCGGAGCCCGCTTCCTCCAACTGCAAATCTGCTTTCATGCAAAACGTCTGGAGAATTATTGCGCCGGCGTAGCGTCGAGCGTTCC
>JANXME010000200.1 GCA_025354785.1 Actinomycetes bacterium
GATACTGGCATTGTGGCGACGATTCTTTGCGGACTGGCATGTGTGATTACGATACCCATCTTTTTGTCGAGTGCGGATTGGCCTCTTGCTGCCAATATTTCAAGGTAGTCAATCTCTTCATCGCTATTATTTGGAGTGCTCATAGCGGTTGAGTGTAACTGAAGTACGATGTCGGTTATGGGATCGCGCCTTTTACTCATCGATGGGCACTCCATGGCTTACCGTGCCTTTTTCGCGCTGCCGGCGGAAAATTTCACAACCGCTGACGGTCAACATACCAATGCACTTTACGGCTTTGCCACGATGCTTATTAGTTTGATCCGCGAAGAGAAGCCGACACATTTGGCGGTTGGTTTTGATGTATCTCGTAAGACATTTAGAACTCTACTTTATCCCGAATATAAGGCGACGCGGGCGTCAACTCCTGATGAATTTCGATCTCAAATGCCCTTGCTCCACGATCTAGTCAAATCGTTTGGTATATCTCAATTTGAACTCGAGGGGTTTGAAGCCGATGACATTCTGGCGACCCTAGGGACAACTGCACAAAAGGCGGGCATGGAAGTTCTCATATGTTCAGGTGATAGAGATACTTTTCAGCTAGTCAATGAAAAGGTAACCGTCCTGTATCCCAAACGTGGCGTCAGCGAATTGTCACGAATGACACCATCAGCGGTCCAAGAAAAATACGGTATGAGTCCGGCCCAGTATCCAGATTTTGCCGCCCTGCGCGGAGACCCGAGCGATAATCTACCTTCGATTCCGGGGGTGGGCGAAAAAACTGCTGCAAAATGGATTATTGAGTATGGATCGCTAGCCACCCTGCTTTCCAATATCGACAAGATCCCGGGCAAGGTTGGTGATTCGCTGCGAGCCAACGTTGATGCAGTCATGATGAACAGAGATCTGACGCGACTATCTCATGATGTTCCCATTGAATTCGAATTGGAGAGATTAGCGTGGCGAGGAGTGGACGAGAGTTCGCTTTACCCACTCTTTGAAAGATTGGAATTTCGAACCCTGCGGGATCGAATAAAACCGCTTATCGAGAGAGTGGATATCTCACCAAAGGTCCAATCCGAACCTCTAATGATGCTGGGATTTGATGTGGAAGAGAATGTGCTCTCGCCAGAACAGGTGGAGGCAAAGATCGCGGCCCATTTCGGTGCGATCGCAATTACTTATGAAATCCGGGATGAACGATTGCATCGTTACGCAATCGCCCTCAGTAGGGAAGATGGGTTTCTGGTACATGGCTCCAAGATGGGTTCGTGGGCGTTGGATGCGAAAATTCCAAAAATATTGCACGATGCCAAATCTCTTGAACGTCTGGTGGCAATCGAAGGCGTACAGTTCGACACTGCACTTGCAGCATATGTAGTAAATCCAGGGGTGCGGGCGCAGGAGCTCTCAGATCTATTTGATCGATGGGGCGACGACTTCCATATTGACGCTGAAGGCAAAGAGGAGACGTTAGTCCTACAGGCCCGCGCTCTCTTCTCTTTGGAGGCTTCGCTTCGCCAGGAATTGAAGGAGAGAGAATCATTAACTCTCTTTACAGACCTGGAACTGCCGGTGGCAAAGTTATTAGCCCAAATGGAGCGTTGTGGCATACAAGTAGATATCGAAAAACTGTTGGGATTGAGGGATTTTTTTGCCGCAGAAGCGACGAGAGAAACTAAGGCTGCTCATGAGTTAGTTGGGCATGAATTTAATGTGGCATCGCCCAAGCAGTTACAGGTAATCCTTTTCGAGGAACTTAATTTGCCGAAAACTAAGAAGATTAAGACTGGGTACACCACCGATGCTGATTCGCTGGAGTGGCTATCGGCTAAAACACAACATCCAATACTTGCCCAATTGTTGCGGATACGAGAAACCAATAAGTTGAAGGTTACCGTTGAGGGCTTACTGACCGAGATCGCGGACGACGGTAGAATTCATACTCACTTTCAGCAAACTGTGGCGGCGACAGGACGACTCTCTTCAACTGGACCAAATTTGCAAAATATTCCGGTTCGGACTCAAGAGGGACGAAAGATACGTGAATGTTTCGTAGCGGGACCTAACTACGTATCCCTCTTAACCGCCGATTACAGTCAAATTGAGATGCGAATCATGGCGCATTTGTCTCGAGATCTGCATTTGCTCGCCGCATTTGAAAAAGGTGAAGATTTACATTCCACCGTGGCTTGCCAAGTTTTTGACGTTGAGGCTTCGCAAGTTAATCCAGAAATGCGTAGACAGATTAAGGCGATGTCTTACGGTTTGGCTTATGGGCTCTCCGCTTTCGGTTTGTCTGCCCAACTCGGAATCTCACCGCCAGAAGCTCAGACTTTGATGGACAAATATTTCGAGCGTTTCGGCGGCATCCGAGATTATCTTCACACCGTGGTTGAGGAAGCTCGAAAAGTTGGTTACACAGAAACAATTTTGGGAAGGCGCCGTTATCTGCCCGATTTGGTTAGCGACAATCGCCAACGTCGCGAAATTGCAGAACGAATGGCGCTCAATGCCCCCATTCAGGGCTCTGCTGCAGACATTATTAAAGAGGCGATGTTGCGAGTTGAAAGTGCAATTTCAAGAGAGAATCTGAAGTCGCGACTTTTACTTCAGGTTCACGATGAGTTGATCCTGGAAATATCGCAAGGGGAAGAAGCGGTATTGAGAGAACTTGTGAGCCGAGAGATGGCCAGCGCCTATTCTCTAACGGCACCGCTAAGTGTTGGAATCGGTGTAGGTAAGAGTTGGAACGAGGCGGCTCACTGACCCAATAACGGGGGATTGTCAGGAACGGCGCCAAGCTCGACTTCAAATTGCGGAATATCATCGGCCTTCGCAAGTCGAGAGCGCCCGACAGTGAGAATTAGCAACCCACATCCAATTGCGGTAGTGGTGATCGCCAAACAGAGCCTGGGGGAAGCGCTCTTTGATAACCAACCACCAAGTGCGGATCCAGTCGCTGCGAATGAGCCTTCGATTGTCCATAGCCACCCCATAGAAGCGGTAGGGCTGCCTGAAGGGCGAACCGCTTCCATGACTTCCCAATAATAAACTTGGAGCGCACCAGCCGATAGGCCTAAAAGTGATCCAACCAAGGCCATCGACCAATCCGGATTAGTGAACGCCAGCGGCAGCGAGAGCACGAACCAAATTAGGTAAGTCTTCCTAAGTTGGGAAAGAGGAGAACTCCGACGAGCGAAGAGGCCGGCGAGGAGGCCACCAAAGATGTTGGAAATTCCCATTGCGCCCAAGATCCAAGCGGTATGGCGTGGAACATTTTCCAAGGTTGCAAAAGCCGGTACAGCAACGTTGAATGCCCCCCACCCAAATCCTATAAATGCGCCCTCGAACATTAGTAATCGCAAGGCTGGGTGACGCCAGATCGCGCCCTCCTCGGGTAACTTCGGTTCGGGTAACCATTCGCGCGATATCTTGATTGAGGCCAGAGATGCTCCACCTATTGCAATGAAAAGAGCGCAAAAAAGAAGGGCGCTTCCGGGATGGGAAGAAAGTGCAATGATCGTTGCGAAAATCGGCCCGAGTACACCGGCGGTGCTGGCTATGGATGTGTCCAAAGCATATGCAGTTCGCAATCGATCCTGGCCTACCAATGGTTTCCAAAGTGGTCGCACTGAGAGGTTGATTGGAGGAGCGCTCACGCCCAGAACAAAAGCGAGCGCTACGATGGAACTGGACGAATGTGCAAAATTGAGAAGTATTAGTAGCGTTACATAGCCTGGTACAAAAATGCGCAGAGGCCACTTATTTCCATATTTATCCATGATGGCCCCGCGCGCGGCGGAGGTGATGGAGCTGGCAAGTGAGTTCGCACCGATTGCCAACCCTGCCATCGGAATAGAGTTTGTATCGCGGACTGTCTTGAAGAAGATAGTTAAGGGCAGGGCCCCGTAAGCCAACCGCGCTGGAAATGTGCTCACCAAGAGCAACTTCACATTTGGTATTGCGATTAACTCTCGATAACGTTGAAAATTGGTAAAAAGTGACATTAGAAAGGGCATTCTAGTCGGGCAATTGAGGCGGAAAGGGGATAAAGAGAAGAAAAATGGTCACGAATTGACCCGACTTAGCCGCGAACCGTACCCTTAGCGTTCCTATTCCTACTACTTTCTATCCCTACGGAGCACCTTGAGCAACTCACCAGTAATCGCAGTTAACGACGTTGGATCAGCAGCTGATTTTCTAGCCGCAATTGAAGGAACAATCAGAAATTTTAACGATGGAGACTTAGTCGAAGGAATTGTCGTACAGGTAGACCGAGACGAAGTCCTATTGGATATTGGTTACAAGACCGAAGGTGTAATCCCTTCTCGTGAACTTTCCATTCGCCACGATGTTGATCCCAGTGAGATCGTTAAAGTAGGCGAAAAAATCGAAGCTCTGGTATTACAGAAGGAAGATAAAGAAGGTCGCTTAATCTTGTCAAAGAAGCGCGCACAGTATGAACGCGCATGGGGCGAGATCGAAGGCAAAAAAGAGCGCGACGAGGTCGTTATTGGAACTGTTATAGAAGTTGTTAAAGGTGGCCTTATCGTGGACATCGGGCTGCGCGGATTCCTACCGGCATCGTTGGTTGAGATGCGGCGCGTTCGCGACCTAACTCCTTATATTGGCAAGCAGGTTGAAGCTCGGATTATCGAATTAGACAAAAATCGCAATAACGTTGTACTTTCGCGTCGCGCCTATCTTGAGCAGACACAATCTGAATCTCGTACGACTTTCCTAAATCAATTACAGAAGGGGCAAGTGCGCACCGGCGTCGTTTCGTCAATTGTGAATTTTGGTGCCTTTGTCGATCTTGGCGGCGTGGATGGTCTAGTTCACGTCTCCGAACTTTCTTGGAAGCACATCGATCATCCGGGTGAAGTTGTAGAAGTTGGCGACGAAGTGACGGTTGAAGTTCTAGAAGTAGACTTTGAAAGAGAGCGCGTCTCCCTTTCCCTCAAGGCCACCCAAGAAGATCCATGGCAGGCTTTCGCCCGAACCCACACCATCAATCAGGTGGTACCTGGCCAAGTAACTAAGTTGGTTCCATTTGGAGCGTTTATTCGGGTTCACGAAGGGATTGAGGGCCTGGTTCACATCTCTGAACTGGCAGAGCGCCATGTTGAAATTCCAGAACAAGTTGTTCAAGTAGATGACGAGCTTTTCGTTAAAATTATCGATATTGATTTAGAGCGTCGACGTATCTCGCTCTCGCTCAAGCAAGCCAATGAAGGCCATGAGGTAGAGATCGAAGCCTTCGATCCAACTCAATATGGAATGGCTGCGCGATATGATGCTGAGGGCAACTTCATCTACCCAGAGGGTTTTGATGCTGAATCTCAGGAATGGAAGCCAGGATTTGAAACCCAACGCGAGGAATGGGAACGTCAGTACGCGGAGGCTCAAGCCCGTTTCATCGCACATAAGAAGCAGAAGGCCGAAGCCCAGGCAGCAGATGCAGCCGCGGTAACGGATGAAGTGGCTTCAGATGTTGCAACAGATGCTTTGGTGGAGGTAGGCGAGTAGCTTATTGCTCTCCCAATCTAGGATAAGAGTAAGAATTTCAGCCAAACCGGTCTCGGGCGAAATCCTGGGGCCGGTTTTGGCGTTAAATAAGTGGCTGTCATTCCCAGGCGCTAGAGTCCCATTGTGCTAATTGTCGCTCTGACCGGGGGAATTGGAGCGGGAAATCTCTGGTTGCACAGTACTTTAGCGACCTGGGCGCAAAAGTTTTGGATGCCGATGTTCTAGCACGCTTGGCGATAGAACGGGGCAGCCCCGGATTTGATGAAGTGCTCGCGACTTTCGGCGATTGCATACTAAAGAATGGAGATATTGATAGACGACGATTAGCAGAGAGGATTTTTTCAAATGCAGAGCTGAAAAGCGCCCTAGAAAAGATAATTCATCCTCGTGTACGAGAAAGTTTT
>JANXME010000285.1 GCA_025354785.1 Actinomycetes bacterium
AAGATGTTCGCAAAGTATATCCCAATTATGACCGCTAAACAACTGTTGATGCAGGACTGGATTCTCTCTGAGATTGAAAAGAGAGGACTACAGTTTCTGCTAACAGAAGATCAGCGCAAGCAGGAATATACTCGTTGGCTCAAGAAGCCAGAAGCGTATAAGCAAAGAGTTAGAAATATCAATCGAGAAAACGCAGCAAAGGGAGTCGAATAGATACCCAATGTTGAGGAAGTTCGCGACACACCCGCAACCTGTAGGAGCCTAACGGCGACCAACTACTGATACGGATAGGGGTGTGCAAGTCAAACAGGTCTAGTGAAGTTGCAACGTAACGACCGGGTTGATGCCTAGAGGAATGTTTTCATAGAACAGAATCGCGGCTACGGATTGATATTATTTCGTTATAGAATTATTATGAGGAAGTTTGGATGATTGTCGATGGATTTATTTTCTACAACGAATTTAATATGTTAGAATCGAGACTAGAATATCTCTATGACAGCGTAGACAGATTCGTCATAGTTGAGTGTGATCATACCTTTGCTGGAAATAGAAAAGACTACAATCTGGATCTGAGTAAGTACCCACAATATGTTGACAAGATTCATCATGTAAAGTGGAGCATCAATTCTGAGAATTATAATTTCGGCAAACCAACGGAACTAGACTTGAGTCGAAGCAATTGGAAATTGTATTATGATCAGCAGGATCAGATTGCTAGGAGTATTGTTGATTTACCAGATGATACTGTAGTTTTTATTTCAGACATAGACGAGATTCCGAATAGAGAAAACTTCAAATACATTCAGGATAGACTAAATTCAGTCAGAATGATCGCTCTTGAACAAGATTTCTATTACTATAATCTCAATACTAAGCTGAAGAGTCTTGTCTGGGCAAGTTCTGCCGTAACGACTAAGAGAGTATTTGAAGAGAAGCTTCCCCATCAGGTGAGAATAGACGCAAGATATGTTGATTTATTGATCAATGGCGGCTGGCATCTAAGTTACTTCATGTCTCCTAAGATGATCGCTAACAAACTAGCAAACTTCTCTCACCAAGAGCTTAACACAGACTATCTGAAAGACGAAGGAAGAATTGGGAGACGTATTCTAGAAGGTGTCGATTTATTCGATAACAGAAGTGATTATGTGTTTGAGGATGTTGGTACCGATAGGCTACCTCCTGAATTTTTAAAGTGTTTCAATAAGTTCACATTACGAAATACTGCACTCGTGGCGGAATGGCATACGCGCTAACTTGAGGTGTTAGTCTCGAAAGGGATGTGAGTTCGAGTCTCACCGAGTGCACCAAATTATGAAAGAAAAGAAAGTGAGAAAGATTATTAAAGAAGAAATCGCTCTGGCGATGCAGCCCAAGCCTAAACGTAAGTATACGAAAAGGAAGAAGCCAACACCGCCGAGCGTAGACACGGAAGTTGCTGTTATAAATGAGCACATCGTATTAGAGACGGTGAGTGAACCGCCTCAAGTAAGAATTTCAGTTAATCTTCACGAGAATAGACCGGGATATAATCCATACAACAATAATCCCTTTGGTCCCAATCTTAGAAAAGATGTTTTTAACTGGGATTCACATCTATTAAAATTCATCAATTCATAACTTGCCTCTGTAGTTCAATAGTAGAACACGACCCTCGTAAAGTCGGGATCCCAGTGCGATTCTGGGTTGAGGCTCCAATACCAGCAACGAATTCGGTGACTTGCGATAAGTCATTGGTTTCGTTGCTTTTTTATTTGTTTATAATCTCACAATTAGGAGTATAATACTCATATGGCTAAGACATGGTTTACCTCAGACAATCACTTCGGGCACAAGAACATTCACAATTTCTGTCCTGATACTCGTCCGGATCGCGACGTGAACGTTATGAATCAGAACATGATTCATCGCTGGAATGAGCAAGTTTCCCCAAATGATGATGTTTGGGCACTGGGTGATTTTTTCTTCTGTGATGCCGAACAGGCGCTGCAGATTCTACCGCGCCTGAATGGTAACATCAATCTGATTTACGGTAATCACGATAAGACTATTCGTAAGAACGTTCAAGTTCAGAAGTATTTCATGACCATTCAGGAGTACAAGGAACTGAAGGTTCTTGGTCACACGTTTGTCCTATTTCACTATCCTATCGAGGAATGGAATAAGATGCACCATGGCACGATTCACTGCTATGGTCACATTCATCAGAAGAAGGCGAAGTCGGGAGGTCGCATGGTTAACGTGTGCATCGACTCACCTGACCTGCAGACGAAT
>JANXME010000270.1 GCA_025354785.1 Actinomycetes bacterium
TAATTTTTGATGAATTGACACAAGGAACAGTGCGTATCAAATCAAAGAATTTCCTAATCGAAACCCCCAAGAAAGGCCTGGCCGCTGGGGCTGAAATTGTTGGACTTTGCTGCACCGAGTTTGGATTACTTTTGAAGGAAAATGAATATTTTCCTTCAATTGATTCAACGAAGGCCCACGTAAGGGCGCTTCTCGCGCACACATAACGCAAAAAATACAAATAGTCGAATTACTCGCCTAACCCTTCCGAGTCACCAAACCCCCACAAGTCGATCTCGTCTAAATCTAAGACGTTAATTTTATGTCCTGAGAGAATTCCGGCAATTTGCGCACGGTGTTCGGTGGCGTGATGAATAGATTGGGCCAAGATTGTTGATCGTGCGCGAGATATGGTTTCGCCGTCTCGATAATAAGTGGTCATTGACTCGGGCACCTCAGCCAGGTTGCGAAGACCCGCATCTGCCTCGGCGCAATATTTTGCAAGTGCCAACATTCCTTCTTGCGATATAGGAATTTCAAGCGCTTGACGCGAATTTGAGACCGTTTCGTTTAGCCTAATCACGTAAAACCCTGCCGCTCCCGCCAAGTGCTCCGCAATCGCTGCCACGGTCCAATCGTTGTTTGGCGCAGTCAATCGCCAATTCTCCGGTGGGATTTCCGCGAGGCGCCTATAAATGTAGGCATTCGCCCAAGCCATGTGCCGCAGCAACCGGTCTAGAGTCGCATCTATTTTTCCATTTTCCATGGTCGCGATGCTACATCGTTAGACTTACACAGTGCTAGAGCGATGGACACGGGCAGTTATTCGCCATCGCAAGAAAGTAGTCTCCATTTGGTTGATATTTATTGTTCTGGGCGCCGTGGCCAGTACCAAATTGAGCGGGCATCTAACGACCTCACTAACTATTCCTGGAAGTGGCTCCGCTCGCGCTTCGGAGATACTTGTGGAGAAATTCCACGAAAATAACGAGGGCACATTTACCGTATTTTTGAACTTTAAGAACGCCTCCAAACCCGAAATCAAACTATTTGAAAGCAAAATTGCTCGCGCTGCTAGTGAGCTGCCCACAGCCCAAGTTACTCAACAACGCGTATTAAGTGGGGCGCTTTTCGCAAGCATAAGCACCTCATACAACTTGACCGAGGCTGCTTCCCTTACCGAAACATTGAGAAATGCGCTGAAGGCGCAAGGATTGCACACCGCTCTAGTTACAGGTCCCCCTGCGATATATAAAGACGTGACAGCAGTTTTGGCCAGGGATCTACAACACGGAGAAGCCATTGCCATCGCGATATCTTTATTTCTCCTATTACTCCTTCTTGGCTTTTGCCGAGCCGTTGCCGTTCCATTTCTCTTTGCGGCCGCAACCATCTTTCCGGCGCTAGGAGGCGTCTATTTGCTCGCGCAGAAATTTTTAATGGTTTTGTATATTCCAAATATTGTGGCTCTCGTCGGGCTCGGGCTTGCCATTGATTATTCCTTGCTAATCCTGCACCGCTTCAGAGGCGAGATTAGGCAAATGCCGGCAAGCAGCTCAGAAGATGCAATTGTTGCAACGATGAAAACTGCGGGTCGCACGATCACAATCTCTGGACTTACTGTTGGCCTGGGTTTAGCTACTCTCCTGTTGGTCCCAATTCCATTTATGCGTTCTCTAGGAGCCGCTGGAATACTCGTGCCGACCGTTGCTGTGGTGGCCGCTCTTTCGCTGCAGCCTGCGCTACTTTCTTTGCTTGGACCCAGAGGCGTAACGCCTCTCTTTTTCGATGGACTATTGGTCCGACGCGATCTCAATAGAGGGTTGTGGGCAAGGCTAGTCCGTTTGGTTATCCGCAGACCGCTACATGTTTTAATCTTTTCTCTCACCATTTTGCTCTTTCTGGCATCTTCACTGATATGGCTCAAAGTCACACCGAGTTCGTTAACTGCCCTCCCTACAAACCTTGAATCTGCGCGCGCACTTTCCGTCGCCACAGATAGAGCCGGGGCTGGAGCAATCACGCCAATCCAGGTTTTGATTGATTTAGCTCAACCTGGTCAATCGAAGTTGGCGTTAAACCAAAAGGCCCGTGTAAAGCTATCTACACTGATAACCAAGAACTCAGAAGTGCTTTTTACCGCTACCGGAGAGCGTCCACCTTTTGTTGATGCTACTGGTCAATATCTTCGCATTTTCGTAATTGGACGTCATGATCTCGGCGCGCCTGCTACAGAGAAACTGCTGGAGGATTTGAAAATCAAGTACATACCCCTGGCGGGCTTTACAGCGACCACAAATGTTTACCTGGGAGGAGAACCAGCACAGGGCGCTGATCTATTGAAGCGGCTCGCCAAGTTTTTCCCCGGAATAGCGTTGCTTATAATTTTGATTTCCTACTTTGTTTTACTGTGCACCTTTAGATCTCTCATTCTTCCTCTAAAGGCCATAGCCCTGGACCTAATGTCGATCGCAGCGGCGTATGGCGCACTTACACTTGTATTTCAAAATGGAATTGGGTCTGCCTTACTTGGCACTTATCATCTGCCCCAAATTGAAGCCTGGGTTCTAATATTTCTTTTCGCGGTTCTTTTTGGGCTATCCATGGATTATGAACTATTTATGGTTACTCGGATGCGCGAAGCAAGAGACCGAGGAGCCAGCAACGAAGAGGCGATAGTTGAAGGCCTTTCTCAAACTGGGGGAGTAATTACAGCTGCAGCAGTTATATTAGTTGGTGCCTTAAGTGGATTTGTATTCGGACATTTTGCTGGGTTACATGATTCTGCTGCTCGCAGTCGTGCCGCTGTTCGCGAACTGGCAGTCCGCTTCTCGCGCCGGCCAGACCGACACTGCCGATTTCGCGATCGACATGCTCAACTCGGTCGAGCCGTACGGCGTGCTCGTGACCGTCGGCGACAACGACACGTTCCCGCTCTGGTACGCGCAGGAAGTGCTCGGCGTGCGCAAAGATGTGGTGGTGGCGAACACCTCACTGATGAACACCGACTGGTACGTGCGGCAGATGATCCGCCGTGAAGGCTACGAGTACGACGAGGCCAAGGGCCCCGCAGCGTATCGCGGAAAGAAGTGGGTGAAGCCAGTCGGCTCGCCGATCAAGATGACATTCAATCAGGCCGACTCGGTTCCGATCGGGCAGGAGTTCACGCAGCCGCAGCTGTTCGTGAAAGACAAGATTCGCGCGGTCATCCCGCCGCACTTTTTCGCGCGCGCCGACTGGTTCGTGATGAAGATGGTGCAGGACGGAACGCGGCCGATCTACCTGAGCCGCACGTCAGGCAACTACGCGCACGAACTCGGCCTGAGCGGCTATAT
>JANXME010000282.1 GCA_025354785.1 Actinomycetes bacterium
GTATCACTGGTTTCACAGACGATGGCGCTTTCATTGTCACGCAGGCGAATTAGGAGAAGGATCCAAGTATGGAGATAAAGGAGGTAGAGATTCGGGTAATTGAATTACCGCTAGTTCGCCCTTTCAGAACATCTTTTGGTACCCAATTCCACCGCGAACTTCTACTTCTCAAAGTGACCACAACCGATGGTGCCGCAGGTTGGTCAGAATGCGTAGCAATGTCCGAGCCGCTTTATTCACCTGAGTACACGTTGGGTTGCCAAGATGTTTTGGAACGATTTCTGCTACCCCGAATTTTCCACGCGGGCGACACCCGTGCCGAGGAAGTGGCGGATCTTCTGCGTCCCGTTTTAGGACACCAGATGGCCAAAGCCGCAATTGAAACTGCAATTTTGGATGCGCAGTTGAAAGAAGCAGGAATTTCTTTTGGTTCGTTCCTGGGATCGAGTCGAGAAATGATCGACTGTGGAGTTTCAGTAGGAATTGCCAAGACAATAGAAGATCTCGTAAAGGAAGTTGATCTATATATTTCGCAAGGTTACCGTCGCATCAAACTTAAGATTGAACCGGGTTGGGATATTGAACCCGTAAGCACCATCCGCCAATTATGGCCAGATATACCTTTGCAAGTCGACGCCAATCAGGCGTACTCCCGCAGTGATTACAACCACCTGAAGAAATTGGACCCATTCAATTTGCTCCTAATTGAGCAGCCACTCGATGAACACGACGTCTTGGGTCATGCCGAATTGGCAAGAGTTATATCCACCCCGGTCTGTCTAGATGAATCAATCACTTCACTTGAGTCCGCTCGCGATGCGCTCGCTCTGCAAGCGACCACCATAATTAATATCAAGCCTGGACGCGTGGGTGGATATTTCGAGTCCGTGAAGATTCATGATCTCTGCGTGGAGAGCGACATTGCCGTCTGGTGCGGCGGCATGTTAGAGACCGGAATTGGTCGCGCCGCCAATGTCGCCCTAGCCGCTCTGCCCGGATTCACGCTACCCGGAGACACCAGCGCTTCTTCGCGCTATTTTCAACGCGACATTACTACCCCCTTTGTCATGCAAAATGGGCAATTACAGGTCCCCACCGCCCCTGGGATAGGAGTGGAGATCGATCACGATTTCATTGAAGAGATCACCACGGCCGTTCGCGTCATAACAAGTAAAGGTAGAAAGTAGAAAGTATCTAAGATTGAGAATGTGCCCGTCGTGCCGCTAGCCACAAGTACAGATGTAGATCTGCTCGCCGACAAATCCATAACGCTGGTTGCAGAGCTATTAAATCAATCTGCAAAAAATCGAACCCGCCACGATGAGGCAAATCGGAAGAGATTTGCCCGACTGCTCAAAGATCCCGCTGCCATCGAGCTAACAATGTCGCTGACCGATGAAGTTATGCGGATGAATTCCATGCGTCATGCAGCCCGCACCTTGCGAAGAAGTGCCAAGGGAGCGAGCATCTCCGGGCTGGGAGCGATCGACTATTTTGGCGTCAAAGCCGCCAGCGCTGCCTCATATCTTTTCCCGACGTTGGTAATGAAAATCGTTCACAAACGAGTTCGTATGGCGGCGAACGGAATAATTCTGCCTGCTGAAAAAACTTTACTGGGCAAACACATCCAAAGAAGAAATGACGAGGAGGCTCGTCTCAATATAAATGTGTTGGGAGAAGCTGTCCTTGGAGATCACGAGGCTCAACAACGTCTGGCTTCGGTCATTGAAATGGTAAAGCGCCCAGAAGTAAATTACGCCTCCGTAAAGATCTCTTCCATTGCCAGCCAACTCATCACTATCGACCACGATGGTTCGGTGACGAGAGTCGCTCAGCGGTTACGCGCTCTCTACGCCGCTGCCCAAAGTTCCAACACTTTTATAAATTTGGATATGGAAGAGTTTCGTGATCTGGCATTTACAGTGGATGTTTTTAAGTTGTTATTAAGCGAACCAGAATTTGAAAAAATGAATTCGGGAATCGTCTTGCAGGCCTACTTGCCAGAATCTCACGCCGCTTTTGCCGACCTCATTTCTTGGGCTCAGGCACGATTTGCCAAAAGTGGCGGGAAGATAAAGATTCGCTTGGTAAAAGGGGCCAATTTGGCGATGGAGAAGGCCGAAGCCGAACTCCATGGTTGGGTACCAGCGCCCTATCCCAGCAAGTCTGATGTGGATGCCAGTTACGCCAGACTGATTGATACTGCGCTGCGCCCTGAGCATGCGCAGGCGGTGCGAATTGGAATTGCCAGCCACAATCTCTTTCACCTGGCATGGGCTATTGAAGTAGCCAAATCTCGCGGAGTGGAAAGCCAACTCGACATTGAAATGCTCGAAGGAATGGCAAATGCCGAAGCCTTGGCGGTGGCAGGTCAGACCGGCAGCGTTCTGCTCTATACGCCCGTGACGAAACACAGCGATTTTCCGGCGGCGGTGGCTTATTTAGTGCGCAGACTTGATGAAAATACTTCCACTGAGAACTACCTGCGCGCCTCGTTTGATATGCAAGTGGATAATGAAAAATTTCTAGAGCAAAGGCAGCGTTTTCTTGGCTCGGTTAATGAACGCCATACCATCTCCACCAGTTCCCGTCGTCACCTGCTAGTCCGCGAAAACGCGGAGGCTGAATTTCTCGCTGAAAGATTTGTAAATCAAAGCGATGCAGATGGCACCAACCCCCTCCTTCGCGAAAGGTTAGCGTCGGCAATTGCGACGCAGTATGCCAAGCGCGATTTGCTCATCCCGCTTGAGATAAATGGTGCAAGCAGTCAAACCTCTGATTTGGAATTCGGAGGTGACCCAAGTGCCGAAGGGCTCGTTTGGTACCAGTATGGAGTCGCGCAAAAAGATGAAATCGATATAGCGGTGGCCAACGCACGTTCTGCATTGCAAGATTGGGAGACAATTGGCGCTTCGGGTCGCGCAAAACTTCTGGGCCAAGCTGCCAAGATTATGGAATCAGAGCGTACGCAGACCATTGCAATAATGTCACGCGATGCAGGCAAGACCTTTGCCGAAGCCGATCCCGAGATTTCAGAGGCTATCGATTTTGCCCGCTACTACGCGCTCTCTGCCATGAAAAAAGAGGAAGGATCGACGCCGGTCGGAGTTGTTCTGGTCGTGCCTCCCTGGAATTTTCCTTACGCAAGTCCGGTGGGTGGAGTTTGTGCCGCGCTTGCCGCAGGTAACACGGTTATCTTAAAACCGGCTCCCGAGACCGTTGCTACAGCTTGGCAGATCGTGCAACAACTTTGGCAGGCTGGCATCCCCAAAAATGTTTTGCAATTTGTTCCCACCCGCGATGATGCTAATGGCCAACACCTGGTTACGCATCCGGGGGCCGATTTAACAATACTAACTGGCGCTTTTGCCACCGCCGAAATGTTTACAGCCTGGAAACCAGAAATCCGTTTAATGGCAGAGACCAGTGGAAAGAACGCCATCTTGATTTCCGCCAGTGCCGACATAGATGGCGCAGTTAAAGATTTAGTGCAATCTGCCTTCGGCCACGCGGGACAAAAGTGCAGCGCGGCTAGTTTGGCAATTGTGGAGAGCAGTATCTATCGCAACCCTACTTTCTTCCATCAATTGCAGGATGCCGTGGAAAGTCTTAGCGTCGGTGCGGGAAGAGATTATGCAACGACGATGGGACCAGTTATTCACCCGCCCAGTGGGGCGCTTGAACGCGCACTGACTCAACTTGAAGGCGGTGAAAGTTGGCTTGTGGTGCCTCGCAAATTAGATGCCAGTGGTCACTTATGGTCCCCTGGTGTGAAGTTAGGCATCGCCCCCAACTCCTGGAGCCATCGCAATGAATGGTTCGGGCCGGTGGTGGGAATTATGGAAGCCCCAGATTTTGAAACCGCGATTGCGTGGCAGAACGCTGGCGATTACGGCTTGACCGCGGGAATTCACTCCCTCGATGTTGAAGAGTGCGAAATTTGGATTAACCAGATGGAGGCAGGAAATCTATATGTGAATCGCGGAACCACCGGCGCGATCGTAAACCGCCAACCATTTGGCGGATGGAAACGCAGCAGCGTCGGTCCAACCTCTAAAGCTGGAGGCGCCAACTATTTGAATAATCTACGCGACTGGTTGCCTTTATCCTCATTGGCTGAGACCAAAGCTTCCTCACTGAAGTGGTGGGATGAAACTGGATCTAAAGCTTTGGATTTGGCAGGGCTAAATGTGGAGAGAAATTATCAGCGTTACCGACCATTTAAGAAGGGAATCGTCGTGCGTGTAGATTCCATGGTTTCGCCAGATACCTTGGAATATGTGCGATGGATTGGCGAATTAACCAAGACCCCTATCAAATGGAGTACTGGCAGCGATCCCATCGCAGGTGGTGACAAAGTGCGCTGGCTTTCCGCGGAAAGGCCGCCCGCCATAGAGATGTTAAGTCAGGGAATATCAATTGATCGACGGCCCATTGCCGGGCGCGGTGATGTGGAAGCCCCGCGTTGGCTACTAGAGCAGAGCGTTTCGATAACCAATCACCGCTATGGAAATGTGGGCGCGGGGCCACAGCCCCAAATATAAAAAAATTATTTGGCGTGTTCGACCACTGGCAATCCCGCAGCCTTTAACTCTTTTCGCAATTCTGCGGGCAATGAGAAGAGCAGGGTTTCCTCCGAGGCTGTCACAGTTTCGACATCACTAAATCCGCGCGCTGCCAACCACTCCAGAAGATCCCGCACTAATATTTCTGGGACTGATGCTCCGCTAGTAACCCCAACAGTGGTTACCTCTTCCAACCACTCATCGCGCGCCTCTGAAGCAAAATCAATTAAATATGCGTTCGGAGTTCCATATTCTTTTGCGACCTCAACAAGCCGTACCGAGTTAGAAGAATTAGTTGAACCTACAACAAGCACTAAATCAGCAATTGGGGCGATCTGCTTAATCGCTACTTGTCGATTCTGTGTGGCATAACAAATGTCATCGCTTGGCGGATCAATAATGTTTGGGAAACGTTCCCTTA
This sequence comes from Actinomycetes bacterium, assembly GCA_025354785.1. Taxonomy (GTDB): domain Bacteria; phylum Actinomycetota; class Actinomycetes; order Nanopelagicales; family Nanopelagicaceae; genus QYPT01. Next base: position 4,987 of record JANXME010000282.1, read on the forward strand.
GCGCGGCAACCGTAGCCAGTGTTTCATCGACGCTTAAAGTGGTCTGCGATAGCCAGGCTACTTTTCGTTCGTCCTTCACTTTAATATCTTTTATATGTTCAATTCCATCGACTAACTGCACCATACCCACGGCTTCGCCCGCGGTGCCCTCTACCTCTTCATGTCCCTCATGTCCGATAAGTAAAATCTCAACATCCTCCGCCACAAATCTGCGCGCTTCATGGTGCACTTTTGTCACTAGCGGACAGGTGGCGTCGATAGTTCGCAATTTGCGCGCTTGCGCATCGATATGAACTTGCGGCGATACACCGTGGGCAGAGAAGACAACTAGCGCACCTTCTGGAACTTCGTCAGTTTCATCTACGAAAATTGCCCCGCGTGCTTCTAAGCTGCTGACCACATGCTTGTTATGCACGATCTGCTTTCGCACATAAACCGGCGCGCCATAGAGGGTAATGGCCTTCTCCACTGTCACTACTGCGCGGTCCACCCCTGCGCAATAGCCACGCGGAGCCGCCAGCAAAACTTTCTTGGGCGCAGTCTCGGACATATCGCAAGTCTATTAGAATCGCGACGTGCTAGAAACTTCAGCGGAATCCCCGGCACCGGTACGCGTGGTTTCGGAAGCTTTAAAAGAATATGTAGATCGCCTGGGCGCAATTTGGGTGGAAGGCGAAATTTCCGAAATCAACGAACGCACCGGCATGGCTTTCATTAGGTTGCGTGACACCAGCGTTGATATGAGCCTTTCGGTGATGTGTCATCGCACTGTGCTGGCCCCAGTTTCACCGCTTCCCGCAAATGCCCGAGTTGTTATTCTGGCTAAAGTTTCTTTCTACACCAAGAGCGGCACGCTTTCGTTATCAGCACGTGAAATTCGACAAGTTGGAATCGGCGAATTATTGGCCCGTCTTGAACACTTAAAGCAAGTTCTGGCCTCCGAAGGCCTCTTCGCCAGTGACTTAAAACAATCCTTGCCACTTCTGCCAAATCGAGTTGGACTTATATGTGGCAGAAATAGCGCTGCGGAAAAAGATGTCGTAGAGAACGCGCGCCGGCGATGGCCCGGAGTTCAATTTGAAATAAGGGAAGTGGCGGTTCAAGGCGCGGCAGCAGTAATTGAAGTTTCTGCCGCGCTGCGAGATTTAGAATCTAATCCCGAGGTCGATGTAATCATCATTACCCGCGGAGGTGGCTCATTTGAAGATCTCCTGCCATTCTCCGATGAAGGGCTGGTGCGACTGGCCGCCTCTTGCCAAACTCCCATCGTTAGCGCAATTGGACATGAACAAGATTCTCCACTTTTGGATCTCGTCGCCGATCTGCGCGCCTCAACCCCAACCGATGCCGCAAAAAAGGTCGTGCCCGATATCGCCGAGGAGTTCGCTCTGATAGAGCAATTTCGCGCTCGGGCCTACCGGACAATGGCGGGGCTGATTAATACCGAAATCGAAAGGCTGGTCGCACTTGGCCAGCGCCCTGTTCTGCGCGACCCAAGTGTTCTTATTACAACGCGCGCCGAAATTATTGTGAATTTGCGAGAGAGATCACATCGCAGTGCCACTCACGCGCTCAAGGCAGCCACCGATGATCTGGCTCACACTCTGGCTCGCCTGCGCTCCCTCTCCCCGCAATCCACTCTGGATAGAGGCTATGCCGTGGTGCAGAGAAGTGATGGTTCTATCGCCCGTGATTCAAAGCAGTTACGAACCGGTGAGAAATTACGTTTGCGTCTTGCGCGCGGCGAGGTAGGGGCAACAGTAATTGCGGCAGGAGAGTAGATTTCCCCTATGGTCAGCGAAAAAAGCGAGCAGACATTATCTTATGAAGCAGCCCGCGACGAGCTGGCACAAGTGGTGAATACGTTGGAGGCGGGTGGAAGCACCTTGGAAGAGTCGCTTTCGCTCTGGCAACGGGGAGAGGAGTTAGCCGCTATCTGTCAGGAATGGTTGGACGGTGCTCGCAAAAAACTGGAAGCGATAAAACCAAAAATATGAGCCCTACATTTTCCTATTCCGATCTCTTACCCCTTGGCGAAGATAAAACTAAATATCGCTCTCTGGGAAGTGATGGGGTCACCACAGTTACTTTGGGAGACAAGACTTTCCTGCAAATTTCTCCCCGCGCCATTACCCATTTAGCCGCCACTGCGCTCCACGACATCTCGCATTACTTGCGCCCCGCCCACTTGGCGCAATTGGCCAGCATTCTCGAGGATCCAGATGCCTCTCCAAATGATCGTTTTGTGGCTTTAGATTTGTTGAAGAACGCCAATATTGCTGCCGGTGGAGTTTTGCCAATGTGCCAAGACACCGGAACGGCAATTGTTATGGGCAAGAAAGGTCAACATGTATTGACCGAAAGCAAAGATGAAGTTGCAATCGCTCAGGGAATCTATGACGCCTACACAAAATTGAATTTAAGATATTCCCAATTGGCACCTTTAAACATGTGGGAAGAGAAGAACACTGGCAATAACTTGCCGGCACAGATCGAAATATATGCCGATGGCGACCACGCCGATGAATTTTCTTTCCTTTTCATAGCCAAAGGTGGAGGCAGCGCAAATAAGTCTTTTCTCTACCAAGAGACCAAAGCCACCCTTAACCCAAAAAGTTTTTACATTTGGCTAGAAGAGAAACTTCGATCCCTTGGAACATCGGCCTGTCCTCCCTACCATCTGGCAATAGTGATCGGTGGAACCACGGCCGAGCACACGGTGAAAACAGCCAAGTTGGCCAGCACAAAATATTTGGATTCACTGCCCACTAGCGGAGATGCTGCCACGGGCCACGGATTTCGCGATCTTGAGATGGAAGAGGAAGTCCTACAGCTAACTCGCACCTTGGGAATTGGCGCGCAATTTGGCGGTAAATACTTCTGCCACGATGTCCGAGTTATTCGCCTACCGCGACACGGAGCATCGCTGCCTATCTCGATTGCAGTCTCGTGCTCGGCGGATCGTCAAGCACGCGGCAAGATCACAGCCGACGGAATCTTCCTGGAAGAGCTGGAGCGCGAACCCGCCCATTTCATGCCAGATCCAGCCACCGCGCATTTAATAGATGGCGATGGCGGGGTTGTGCAGATTGATCTAAATCAGGGAATGGAGAAGGTTAGGGCCGAACTGAGCAAGTATCCGGTTAAGACGCGACTGGCGCTAAGTGGAACTCTCGTTGTAGGACGCGACCTGGTGCACGCAAAAATACGCGCCGCGATGGAAGATGGGGCACCACTGCCGGACTATTTGCGCGATTATCCAATTTACTATGCAGGGCCAGCGAAAACACCGGTTGGTTACATCTCGGGATCCTTTGGTCCGACAACCGCCGGTCGCATGGATTCCTACGTTGATTTTTTGCAATCCCAAGGTGGCTCTTTTGTAATGTTGGCAAAAGGTAATCGCTCCAAAGCTGTGACGGAAGCCTGTAGAAAATATGGAGGGTTCTACCTCGGTTCAATTGGTGGACCAGCAGCGCGCTTGGCATTAGATTGCATAAAGAAGGTTGAAGTTTTGGATTATGCAGAGTTGGGCATGGAAGCGCTCTGGAAGATTGAGGTCGAAGATTTTCCTGCATTTATAGTTATTGACGACAAGGGAAATGATTTTTACGCCCAAACGGCCACACCACTTACTATTTCGGCGAAGCCGCCAATCCAATAATTCTTTCGGGAGTTACGAAGCCAGACCCATCAAGGTAAGTACCGCCCCAACTAGCGGCGGACCGGCTTGCATAAAAGCGGCAGGGCGAGAAGTTTTTACACTAAAAAATAGAACCACCCCCGCGCCTGTCATGCAGGCAGCAGCGAAGAAGATGAGTGTGTAGCCAACTGTTGTATCGATGCAAAGAAGCGCCAGCCCAGCAGCCGCACCAAGGGCAAGAAATAAGTTATAGAAACCTTGATTAAAGGCCATGGGGCGGATGATCTCAGCGTGCTCCTGACTAGGAAGACCGAATGCTTTCCATGTCTTGGGGGTTAGCCATTTGACGCTTTCCAAAATGAAGATGTAAGCGTGAAAGATGGCAGCTAGCCCAATAAAGGTGGAGCCAATAATCAATAGTGAAGTTCTCATGATCGCCAGTATGTCAGGCAATATTTGATTCAGGCCAGAAATTCTAAAGCCGAATCTGATGGTTAGTAAGAGCGGCGACTTTTAAAGTGGGCTAGGGCTTTGCAAGGGGTCGAGTATCTAACATCGATGTAATGCAGCCCCCAACGAATTTGGGTCAAGGGGTTGGTTCGCCAATCCATCGAAATGATCTCCATTTTTGTCGCTGGCAGCGCCTGGGCAATCCCATGTGCGCCCGAGGAATAGTTATGTGCTTTGTAATTCCAATGGCTTTCATAGTTCCAAAGGGTCTTTAAGCAGCCGTACTGCTGCAGGTTCCAGCCGTACTCGTTTGCCATGATTTCGCGGGCGGCGGCCTGTGCTCCGTTAGATGTACGAGCTTTTTCGACCATAGAACTGGCCAACGAGACCAGCGCCAATTCATTGGAGGAGATATTTACCCCTGTCCGAAATTGGCTAAAGAGAGCCGCGGTCGAAGTTGGCTGGACAGAGAGATCGACCGAGTCCGGAATAACGATTTTGGTGGCCATGGGAAACTCCATGCCGTATGCGCTGGGTTGGGCGCCAGCGAGCACGATGAGGGCCATGGCGCTAAGCCAGGCCGCCGTAGAACGATTGAGGCCTCGACGCAGCAAAGTCGGGGCCTTAAGGAGAGCGCTGGAAAGGGTGGTCAAAACGGCCCTTGCCAAAATTAAACTTCTAGCCATATGCACCTTCCCCTTCCTCGCTGGCAATCTGTCGGCGCTCGCACTGCCCTTTTCAACTCGTTCTCCGCAAGCCGCCAAAGCCCAATAAAGGGCCGCGAGTGGTGCGGGGAATGGTCCAAGACTTTCAACTTGACCAGCCAAGAGCAAATCAGAACACGCATAAGAGAAAAACTGACAGAAAAATCATCCTCTGTGGAAAAGTAAAAGCGCAGGTCAGCAAGGGGAAAGTCCGAAATGTCCGAAATGTTACTTGACGGCAGGAGCCCCGCGATTTAAGAGGCGAATGGACCTTCAAGCAGCTCAGTGACCAGAGCGGCAATTGGGGACCTCTCGCTTCGGGTCAAAGTTATATGGGCAAAGAGAGGATTGCCCTTCAAAGTTTCGACCACGGCCACCACGCCATCGTGGCGACCGACTCGCAAATTATCGCGTTGGGCCACATCATGGGTTAGGACCACTCGAGAGCCCTGTCCGATTCGAGAAAGGACGGTCAGCAGGACCCCCCGTTCCAAAGATTGCGCCTCATCCACAATTACAAATGAGTCGTGGAGGGAGCGGCCGCGAATATGGGTAAGGGGCAGAACCTCAATCAGTCCACGATCCATGATTTCATCAATGACGGCCTGGCTAACTAGCGCGCCCAAAGTATCAAATACCGCCTGCGCCCAAGGCGACATCTTCTCGCCCTCGCTTCCAGGTAGATACCCCAACTCCTGACCTCCAACTGGATAGAGCGGGCGAAAGACAACTACCTTTTTATGTTGGCGCCGCTCCATTACAGATTCCAAACCAGCACAGAGTGCGAGCGCACTCTTTCCGGTTCCGGCGCGGCCACCCATCGAGACAATTCCAATTTCAGGATCTAACAATAGATCGAGGGCAACTCGTTGCTCGGCGCTGCGTCCATGTAATCCAAAAGCGGTGCGATCACCACGGACTAATTGCAACTGCTTATCTGGATTTACGCGGGCGAGAGCGCTGCCTTTTTCAGAATGGAGAACGACCCCGGTATGGCAGGGATATTCTGAGGCAACGCCATGTTCGACTCTGTCAGAGTTATAAAGATCATCGATGACACTTCCCGCAACGCTAACTTCGACCATGCCAGTCCAACCGCTATTTGAAACGGTCTCGGCGCGATACTCCTCGGCTTCAATTCCCATAGAAGAGGCCTTAACTCGAAGAGGCAAATCTTTGCTCACCAGAACTACATCGCGCCCATCTGCCATCAAATTGCGAGCAATTGCCAAAATTCGCGAATCATTACTGCCATCTCTTAAAAATCCCGCAGGCAACGATCTCATATCTGAATGGTTGAGTTCTACCGAGAGCGTCCCGCCCTCTTTGGTAATAGTCAACGGTTGATCTAGGCGACCGTGGCTAACTCGCAGATCATCTAGTGCACGAAGTGCGGCCCGGGCAAAGAATCCCAGTTCCGGGTGATCGCGTTTTGTCTCTAACTCCCCTATGACAACTATGGGGATGATTACTTCATGTTCGGCGAAGCGCAGAAGCGCGCCGGGATCTGCCAGCAATACGCTGGTATCTAGAACGTACGTTTTAGTTTTAGCCGCAGCCGTCAAGCCCGGTCTCGCAATCTGTGAAGTTGTGCTCGTAGAGAACCCGTTAAGGAAAAAGGTAGAACCTCTGCGCGCCACTTTCACTGCGACACGCGCGGACGACATACAGAATTCACACACCAACCTGCCAAAGAGTGCGAAATAAAACTCTCGCTCTCTATCTATGCCAAGTGCGAGGGAGTACCATCTCAAAATCCGCCCGATCCACGATGAGCGTCTCACGCTATTAGGGGGGATCAATGGTACGAAAGACGCCGCGAATTCTCATTTCGGCAATTCTCGTATCCACCTTTCTCGCTGCAACGCCAAATGCTTTTGCCGCGGCTCCCACAATTTCTAGCGTCTCGCCAAGTTCTGGGTCAACCAGCGGGGGCACGTCGGTAACCGTCAATGGAAATGATTTTATCTCCGCGCCGGGCTTCGCCTTTAAAGTTGATGGTTCTGCGATGGCCGAGAGCCACACCAATACCAGCGTGACTTTTACAACTCTTTCGCATGCCGTGGGAAGTGTCGACATCTGGGTACACACCGATTTAGGTGATGTACATTCAACATTTACCTATCTCGCTTCCACTTATTCGGTGATCTATAACGGAAATGGTCAATCAGGTGGCGCCGCTCCTACTGATTCAACGAATTACACATCTGGATCAACAGTAAACGTCGCCAGCGGAGCAAATACCCTTTTCAAAAATGGATTTACATTTGGCGGGTGGTCTTACTCTGGTGGGCTTGGTCCTTCAATTGTGACAAGTTTCACGATCACGTCAAATACAACCTTAACTGCGGTTTGGAACGCGGCTACATATTCTGTTACTTACTTAGGAAATGGCAATACAGGTGGCTCGCCCCCTGGCGATGGGGCGGCCTATTCGTATAACGCCACAGTGAACGTCTTATCTCAAAACGGGCTCTCGAAAACTGGGTACACCTTTGGCGGTTGGGCGCTCGGTGGCCTTGCGGTTTATCAACCTGGGCAAACTTTTTCGATCACCA
>JANXME010000305.1 GCA_025354785.1 Actinomycetes bacterium
TAGCCCAACATGACTTCTTGGGCATCCCCGCGCAAGGCCACCAATTTTCTATAAGTCGGCTGACTCAGTAGGGCATCCAGAATTACATCTGCAGATCGTAGTTCGGCCACAGTTTCCAGTAGCGGTGCGAAACCGATTAGCGCCTTAGCGTGAACAAAATCAATTAGACCTGCTTCTTTAGCGAGAACAACTGCGGCTAGGAGATCATCGGCGCCCTTGGTCATAGAGACGATGTAAGTCTCAATTGACTCGTGGCCAAAGCGATCTATTAGGTCTCCAATTGCAACGAAAGTATCAAAAGTCTTCTTGCCGTTTGGATCTAAATCGGTTGGATCGAAATGATTTCTTCCGGCTAGCTCTTTACTCAAAAATTCATATCGCTGACTTGCCGAAAGAGCGCCGTAGTCAAGAGATTGAGTCATCTGCGAAAGCGCATGGTGATGGGCTTGGGCATGTTCGCGAATATCCATGGTGGCATGCGTCAGTCCAAATGCGCTAACGGTGCGAATAGTGCGCTCTAGAAGTCCGGTGGCGATGAGCTCTCCGCGGAATTGGAAGAGTGAATCGCGCATAACTGTGAGATCGGCTAGCAACTCTTGTGTGTCTTTGTAATCGCGATGAGGAACATGTACCGCGCCTTTGGCATGGCGAATGCGCGTGAGGTTTAATCGGTGCACGATCGCGGTCGCCTTAAGGCGATACGGCTCTTCTGCATTTAGACGGCGATAGCGTCCTTCAAATTCTGGCAAATACTCCAGGTCAAGGGCAACGGAATCTTCAAGCTCCTTAGACGCACCAGCAATGCGGGTCGAGATAGAAAGTACCTGACGAATTTCGTTCATCGCCGCCAAGGTCACGCGAATTGAGTGACCGACTTGGAGAATCATCGTTTCGCGAGTTACGTTGGGTGTGACATTTGGGTTGCCGTCGCGGTCTCCGCCAATCCAAGTTCCAAAGGAGAGTGGGCGGGCGGTGGGTGGTAGAACGAAACCAATCCTGGTTAATTCGCGCGCGAATTCGTCCAGAACTTCCGGAATTGTTAAATGGAATAGGTCATCAAGATAGTAGAGGGCGTTCATCGCCTCATCGAGTGGCTCTGGTTGGCCAAGTCGCAGCTCATCTGTCTGCCAGAGCAAATCTACGGTTTCGGCCATTCTTTTCTCTTGAACTACCGATGTGTCTTGATCTAGGAGTTCTGCGATCGCGCCTAACTTTCCCAAAATTGAACGGCGTGCGGCCTCCGTGGGGTGCGCGGTAAAAACCGGGCGAACCATAAAATCTTTCAACCAGAGATCAATATCGGCTTGAGATATTTCATGTCCGGCTTGCGGATTTTCTTGTGCAAAAATTATTTTATCTACTGCGCGTGAAAGCCACGATCCGCCTTCGCGCCTGGCTTGAGTAAGAATGCGTGAGCGGTGCACTTGTTCGGCCACATTGGCTAAGTGAAAATAAGTACTGAATGCGCGCACAAGTTGGACGGAATCATCAACGCTAACGCCGGCTAGAAGTTCTTCGCCACCGCCATCGCGGACCGCTTTTCTAACAGTCTCTACAAGATCTAGAAGTTCACGACCTTCTTGGCGCACCAAGGTCTGACCGAGCAGATCTCCCAATTTTCGAACATCTGCGCGTAACTCCGCATCATCATTGGATGGGATGTCATTGGATGGGATCTCCTTCAACGGATTGGCGGCAGACATGGGATGAATCATCTCAGGCTTTCTGCCTTAGAATGACGTTTGCCCCTCCCACCTTTATGGAGTTGGGGCTATTTGCGTGTCAGGATGTTGGCGCGCATAGGTGCGAAGGGGGCAGGCAGATGCGCGGACTGTTGCCATTGCTTGCCTATACGCCCGAGATCGCCGACTCTCTTTCTTCTTCCATCGTTGTGGCTCCTGCCCCGATCTATCCCTTTCTACTCACCCTGCGTGGCCAAGAGCGCCCTTTAATAATTGTGACCGCTTCAAGTCGCGTAGCCGAGGATCTCGCCGCAGAGCTGCGAACGCTGCACGATGGTGTTTTGGAATTCCCTGCTTGGGAAACCTTGCCCCACGAAAGATTAAGTCCGCGCAGCGATACCGTGGCGAAACGAATTCATGCTCTGTATCAATTGGAGAGGGCCAGGGGAGAAGTCGGTGGTACTCACCCCATAGTCGTCACTCCAGCGCGCGGATTAATTCATCGCTTCATCGCAGATCTTGCAAAATTGCCGTTGATGGAGATAGAACGTGGCGGGGAGATCGGATTAGAGAGGTTGGTGAACCATTTAGCGGCTCTGGCGTATAACCGCACCGATATGGTCGAACGACGCGGGGACTTCGCGGTGCGGGGCGGGATCGTGGACATCTTTTTGCCACTATCGGCTCACCCAATCCGAGTGGATTTCTTTGGCGATGAGATCGAAGAGTTAAGTTATTTTGAAGTTGCAGACCAAAGAAGTTTGGAACCGGTTGTCGGGTCTTTACCGATCTACCCATGTCGCGAACTACTGCTAACCGCGCCGGTGCGAGAGCGCGCCGCGAAGTTACACAGTCAATTCCCCGCCGCCACGGAAATATTGGATCGCCTGGCAGAGGGGCTAGTTAGCGAAGGAATGGAATCACTCATTCCACTATTGGTGGACGAGCAATCCAGTATATTAGAAAGAGCGCTGCCCGATACGGAAATTATTTTTATTGAGGAAGAACGAGTCCGAACTCGGTCCGCGGACTTGCTAAAAACTAACGAGGAATTTTTTGCGGCATCTTGGTCGAACGCTGCTTTTGGTGGCGCCTCTCCATTGCATGACGGTGAAGGTACCTATTTATCGTGGGACCAAGTCGCGCGACAACTTACTGAATTGGGCCTTCCTGCTACTGACTTCAGCGCTTTTGGTAGCGATCTGGTGGAGGAGACAACTTTTTTAGATGTCAATCCGATTGAACCGATGCGTGGGGATGCGCAAAAAGCAATTGCCCTAATAAGTGAATCTCTGCTCCATAACCATGCGGTGGTTTTCTCCGCGCTAGGGGCTGGAATGGCCGAGCGCTTTGCCGATGTATTCCGAAGCGCGGATTTGCCAGTGCGAATGGTGGCGGAATTGCAGAGCCAGCCTTTGCATGGGGTGGTCTATGTGACGACATCCAGAATAAGTCATGGCTTTCTCTCGCATTCTGCCGCGTTGCTCTTCATAACTGAAAGAGATATCTCAGGCAATAAAGGCGGAAGCAAAGATGGCGATGCACTGCCATCGCGGCGCAAACAAGCGGTCGATCCGCTTGAACTCAAGGCGGGCGACTTCGTAGTGCATGAACAACATGGCATCGGGCGATACGTGGAATTGGTACACCGCACGACAGGCACAATCACGCGCGAGTATCTGGTAATTGAATATGCGGCAGCCAAACGTGGAGCGCCGGGAGATCGAATCTTTGTGCCAACAGATTCCTTAGAGCAAGTTAGTAAGTACATAGGTGGAGAAGCTCCTACTGTGCATCGCATCGGAAGCGGAGATTGGCAGAAAGCGAAAGGGCGGGCGCGTAAAGCGGTTCGACAGATTGCCGGCGAATTGATTCGCCTCTATGCCGCTCGCACAAGTGCGCCCGGCTTTGCATTCTCACCTGATACGCCGTGGCAGCGCGAACTCGAAGATGCATTTGCATATGTGGAGACTACAGACCAGTTAGCGACGATCAATGAAGTTAAAGCCGACATGGAGAAGCCATATCCGATGGACCGCATCATCTGCGGCGATGTGGGTTATGGAAAGACTGAAATTGCAATTCGGGCTGCCTTTAAAGCGGTGCAAGATGGCAAGCAAGTTGCCGTCTTAGTTCCAACTACTTTGCTGGTCCAGCAGCACTCCGCCACTTTCGCCGAGAGATATTCTGGCTTTCCAATAAAAGTTGCAGGTCTTTCACGTTTTAATTCTGCCAAAGAGAGTAAAGACGTGCTGGCCGATCTCTCCAACGGCTCGCTGGACGTAATTATCGGTACCCACCGCCTCTTATCCAGCGACGTGCACTTTAAAGATCTTGGTTTGGTAATCGTCGATGAAGAACAACGTTTTGGAGTTGAACAGAAAGAATCTTTAAAGAAGATGCGCACCTCAGTAGATGTTCTGGCGATGTCGGCCACCCCAATTCCACGTACCCTGGAGATGGCAGTGACTGGTATTCGAGAGATGTCGACCATCACTACCCCACCGGAGGAACGCCATCCAATTCTTACTTATGTTGGTCCAAGTGAAGAGGCGCAGATATCGGCTGCGATCCGCCGCGAACTTTTACGCGATGGTCAAGTTTTTTACATTCATAACCGTGTGGAATCCATCGA
>JANXME010000308.1 GCA_025354785.1 Actinomycetes bacterium
TTTTCGCGCGGCGAATTCAAGGAGATCCTTCGTAGCGGAATTGCCGTTGCCCAACCCGATGTGAGCCATGCGGGTGGAATATCGGAGACGCGACGGATTGCGGCTATGGCCGAAGTTTACGATGTGGCAATCGCGCTACATTGCCCCCTGGGTCCAATAGCGCTTGCCGCTTGCTTGCAGTTGGATTTTGCGATTCCAAATTTCCTGATTCAAGAGCAAGTGTTAGGGCTGGGTCAAGGCAATACCGGCTCGCTTATGAAGTATCTTGTTGATTATTCGCCATTCGATTCGAAGGGCGGATATATAGAACTCATGACGAAGCCAGGCCTGGGTATCGAAGTGGATGAAGACGCGGTGCGAGAAGCCGCTGTCGCGGGGCACAGATTTCGGGTACCTGAGTGGGTTCACCATGACGGATCTTTTGCTGAGTGGTAGCAAAAAGCCTCCGTTCTAGAAGACCGGAGGCTTTTTGCTTTAGCTATTTAGTTTTAGGACTTCTTGTTGCTTGAACTTTGCGAGTTGCCATTGTTGCCGTTATTTCCATTTTTGTTTTCATTCTTCTTTTCACTCTTATTTTCGTTGCCATTACCTTCTGGCTTCTTTGGCGCAACTGGCTTAGCAGGGTCTGCTGGCTTTACAGGAACTGGTGGCTTAACGAGTTCTGCAGGTTTGGTTGGTCGTACTGGCGCTGCACCCAAGGCTGCAAGGGCTGCCTTGAAGGTGGCTTCAGCTGCGCTTACCGCGGTTTGATGCACGTTCAGAGCAGTTTCGGCGGCAGCAGTTGATTTGTCGGCCGCGATCGCCGCTAGAAATGCGGCGTCAGCGGTCTGTACAGCTGCTTTCCGAGCGGCCGTTAACGGAGCAAGTTTGGCATCGTATGCGGCCTTAAGTGCTTGAAAGTTGGCAATCGCGGCCTGCCACGCGGCTTCATATTTGGCAACGGCTGCACTCCAGTCAGACCAGTACTTATCCATGGTTGCGCGGTAGGCGATGTTATTAACCACAAGGGCAACTCGGTATTCAATCAGAGCCGCCTTATACGCGGCAAGTTCAGCGGCAGTAGCGGCGCCTGCGGTGCCAGTAGCGCCTGTGGCGCCTGTGGCGCCGGTGGTTGGATTCAAAGTAATAGTTGGAGTTGGGGTTGTGGTTGTGTCAGCGCTAGCAATTGCAATGGATCCAAAGAGCAAACTCGAACTTACGAGTGCCACAGTGAAGAGTTTCTTGGTATTTCCTTTGGTGATCATCTCTACTCCTTAAAATAATGGGCGCTGTTGCCCTTGAAGGAATATTCGTATCTAACTTTGTGTAGATTCTGTGAAAATTCTCGGCCAATCGTGCGGATTGGAATAGCCGATTTTAGCCGGTTTTATTGGATTATGGGGCGAAGGCCGCCCTAGCCACGGCCAATGTAGGGCATCGTTGTTGCCATTACCGTCATAAATTGCACGTTCGCGTCCAGCGGCAGAGAGGCCATATATAGGACCGCGTCGGCAACATGTTGTGGATTGATTGTCGGCTCCACCATTTTTGAACCATTAGGTTGCAGGGCGCCGGCGCTTAACGAATGAGCCAAATCGGTATCAGCGTTACCGATATCAATTTGTCCGCAAGCGATATTGAAGGCACGACCATCCAACGAGGATGATTTAGTTAGGCCAGTTACGGCATGTTTTGATGCCGTGTAGGGAGCTGAGTTGGTTCTTGGAACATGAGCAGAGATCGAACCATTGTTAATAATTCGACCGCCTTGCGGATCCTGAGATTTCATCAGCGCAAAGGCTTGTTGGGTGCAGAAGAATGCGCCACTGATGTTCACGTCGATGACTTTGCGCCAATCTTCAATACTTAATTCATCAATTGGTATACCCGGTGCTACAACTCCGGCGTTATTGAATAATAAATCGATGCGTCCGAACTTCTCCTTGATATTTTCGAAAAGGTTACGCACCGATACTGGATCACTTACATCGCAGACAATTCCAATAGATCCGCTACCAATTTCCTCAGCTAACGATTCGATAGCCTTTTTATCTCGTCCCGCTGCGACTACCGTCCAACCGTTCTTTGCCAGTGTTGCACTGACTACGCGACCTATTCCGCGTCCAGCCCCCGTCACAACCGCAATCTGGCTCATTTTGCTAACCCCGGAATTTTGCCGCCCAATTCGTCTTCGATATGAACTCGAATAATCTCATCCATACTTTCTTCACAGATAAACCCAAGGGATCTCGCTCTTTCGCTTGTAAATGCGCTGAAATTCCAATTTGCCACTATCTTCTCCACCTCTTTATCACCCCCTCTCAACCTTGCCTTGTTTATCTCATGCGACTTCTCAACTTCCTTGCCTAACTCCAATATCCCCCTCTCCCTCTCAAGCTCATATATCTTCAGCTCGTCAGCTACACTTTCTTCGATGAGGTCCTCTAACTCAGCTGAGTATTAAAGGATCTCATCTTTCAGTTTCTGGTTGTCTTTCAGCTTTATCTCAACAACCTACCTGAGTTCTTCATCTTTCTCTTAAACTCTTCTTTTGAATAACTTTAATTATGTGCTCATTAATGTATCC
>JANXME010000353.1 GCA_025354785.1 Actinomycetes bacterium
CAATTTTACTAGCTAATTCCAAAAGGCTGTTTAGTACGGTCACGACATCAGCATCCACGAGGTGTTCCATCTTGATTGGCAGATTTTTATTTGATATAGATTTTTCAAAATCCACCACAAATTTCTTCGTCTTTTCTGCAAACTTATCAGGATCATAACCAATGGTTTGCTGCTGCAGGCTGGTACCAATACACAAGAGCAAGTCGGATTCGTAGAGTGCCAAGTTGCCCGCGCGATCTCCACGGAGTCCCACGTGGCCTACAAATTTTGGATCGTCATAAGAAAGTACATCTTTAGCTAACTGAGTAGTTACAATCGGAATATTGAATAGGTTACTAAATTCTCTCAACAACTGACCTGCCTTCGCCACAACGACTCCGTGCCCTGCCAAAATAAGTGGTCTCGTGGCACGGGAAAGATTTAGTAAGAAATCTTGGCTGAAGCTAGTTATTGCAATTGGATCAGCATCTGGCGCAGCTTGGGGGATCTCTTCAATTTCCTCATTTGCCAAATACTTTTCACCCTGGACATCAATTGGTATCTCTAAGAACACTGGACCTGGCCGGCCGCTAACAGTGAGAGCGGCTAACTTCTTCACTAGGTTTACTGGATCATCACCGCCGCGCATCGAAATACTTGCCTTAGTCACAGGCTCAAAAAGCTTCGCATTTGGCAGCTCGAAGGTTCCAAATTGGCGTACCCCAGGCCGCATCTCCTCACGGACCATTTCAGTCCTTTTAGCTTGCCCCGCCAAAAAAAATACGGGCGAAGAGTCGGTAAAGGCACCAGAAATTCCAGTCAGAAGGTTGCTTGCACCTGGTCCACTCGTTGATACACAGACAGCCATCTTTCCTGTGATCTTCGCATATGCGTCAGCAGCCATTGCTGCCGCCTGTTCGTGGTGAAAGATTGTATAAGGGATTCCAGTGAGGCGGATGGCATCATCGATATACATGGCATTTCCACCAACAATGAGAAAAAAGTGATCCGCTCCGAGCCTTCTAAGAGTCTCAATTACAGATTCCGAGATGTTAGCCATGGATCCAATCCTCACTATTCGGCATTTTCATTAAGTGCCATCAATCTACTTCAAATTAATTTTCTGATCCACCAGGAATGACGGACGCCTCTTCACCTCTTCATAAATGAGCGCCAGATATTCTGCCATTATGCCCAGCATTAAGAAGAGAATTCCAAAAAGAAAGACGATTACGGTGATGAGAGTTCCAAAGCCAGGAAATGGCACTCCGACAAATAGAAAGAGAGCAGTGGTGAAAATGAGACTGATTACAGAACCGAAGCTCAGAAAGACCCCAAGCAACGATATTAACCTTAGAGGTGCGTAGGTGTGAGCAAGGATTGCTCGCACTCCCAGGCCGATGACATGCCAGGAGTGCGCCTTACTCTCTCCACCAAAGCGCGGGGGTCTAATAATGGCGATGCTTGCACTCTTAAAACCCATCCATCCGACTAGACCACGGATTACACGATTGGATTCGCGCAGTCCTCGCAAAGATTCGTATGCTTTACGAGACAACAATCTGTAATCACTTACGTTTCGTGGAATTGCGCTGCCGGCCAATTTGCCCGCTAACCAATAAAAGATTTGTGAGTTCATCCGACGTATAAGCGAGATGCCAGTGCGCTTATCTATGTGAGCATATACGTTGTCAAATCCCTCTTCCCACTTCCGAATAAAATCATGTATGACTTCTGGGGGATCTTGTAGATCGGAGGTCATGAGGACGGCGGCATCTGCTGTGGCGTACTCCAAACCCGCAGTAAGCCCCCCATCCATCCCAAAATTCCTAGCCAATTTTACGCAACTGATCCATCTATTTTTCTTTGATAATTCTTGAATGATCTCCCAGGACTTGTCCTCGGATCCGTTCTCAATAAGAATTAATCGAATCTTATAGTTTGGCTCCTTGTCGATCACTATCTGGATCCTATTTGCCAGTTCATGTAAACAGTCTTCCTCGTTATATACGGGGGCAAGAATGTCGATTGATTTCATAGTGACGATTCTATCCTTATGGCTCTTTGAAAATGTCGTGTATAACTTCAATCTCGTAATCCAACATCTCAATGCTTAATCCAGGCCACACACCAATCCAAAAAGTATCGTTCATGACGATATCTGAGTTTGTTAACTCTCCATGGATTCGTCGTGGTGTTCCAATGAACGCGGGTTGGCGAAGTAGATTCCCGCCAAAAAGTAGCCGCGATGCGATTTTGAAATCATTTAAACGTATGACAATTTCATTTCGTCGCTTAGGACTATCTTGCTTTACGGTAATTGCAAAGCCAAACCAGGATGGGTCGCTATTTTCCGCCGCGTTAGGCAGTAGTAGAAATTCCTCTAAGTCAGCTAGTCCGGCGCGCAAATAGCTCCAGTTCCTTCTTCGCAGCTCAACAAAACTTTCTAACCGGTCTAACTGCGCCAGTCCAATGGCGGCTTGGATATCGCCAGACTTCAAATTGTATCCAAGATGCGAGTACGTATATTTATGGTCATAACCTGCAGGAAGATCTCCCAAGTGCCACTCATAGCGCTTTAGACAAGTGTTGTCACAGCCAGGAGCGCACCAACAGTCTCGTCCCCAGTCACGAAAAGACTCAACTATTCGTTTGAGCGCAACTTTCTTTATAAGTACCGCGCCACCTTCTCCAGTAGTTATGTGATGTGCGGGATAGAAACTAAATGTTGATAGATCTCCGAATGATCCAAGATTCTTTTTTCGATAAGTTCCGCCAAGTGCATCACAACTATCTTCTACGAACCAGAGATTGTGTTTCCTTGCAAGTTTTTCAACCAAGTCAAGATTGAAAGGGTTCCCGAGGGTGTGAGCCATCATGAGGGCTTTTGTTTTCGGTCCGATTGCGGACTCGAGCGCTGCGTCGTTAGCACCGTAAGTCTCTA
>JANXME010000001.1 GCA_025354785.1 Actinomycetes bacterium
GTTAAGGATTTTGTATCAACGGAAACTTCAGAGTCCGCTCCCCCCATTGTCCCTGCCAACGCCAGTATCTTCTTATCATCCGCGATTAGAAGATCATTCTGAGCTAAATCACGAATTTGACCATCCAGAGTCTTAATTGACTCACCTTTTTCTGCCAAACGAATCCGCAGTTCGCCGGAAATCTTCTCCCGGTCAAATGCATGCAAGGGTTGACCCAATTCCAGCATTACATAGTTAGTCACATCCACGGCCAATGAGATCGAACGCATGCCACATTTTTCTATTCTGCGCCTCATCCAAAGGGGCGTCGAGGCAGCGGGGTCAAAGCTTTCCAAAGTTCGCAAATAGATTATCGACGCGGTAGATGAATTGTCGATTCTTGGCCGTACACCAAGGTCTGATGTCGGATAATTCTTGAGATCAATACCGGAAATTGGATCTGTAAAAGAAACCCCTAGCGCCGCCGCAATCTCGCGGGCCATCCCTCGAATTGAGAGCGCGTATCCGCGATCGGGGTTCACTGCGATATCGAATATCACATCTGAAATCTGCAGAAGAGCAATCGCATCGTCGCCAGGGCTAGCACTGGTCTTGGGAAGCACGACGATACCATCGCGCTCCTGTCCCAACCCCAATTCGCGAGAAGAACAAATCATCCCATCACTGATCTTTCCGTAAGTTTCTCTCTTGGCGATCGCGAAATTCCCCGGCAGAACCGCTCCTGGAAGGGCAACAGGGACTAAATCACCAACTTTAAAGTTGAAAGCTCCACAAATCACGAAACGCGATGAGCCTTCACCACAGTCCAATTCCACCCAACGTATTGGCTTTTTGAATTCCGTAATCTCTTCAATCGCTCGCACAGCGCCAACAACCACCTGACCGGATAAATCTCTTCCAGCATGCTCAATCTCTTCCACCTCAAAACCCACATTTACGAAGGCGGTGGAAATCTCCTCTGCGGAAAGATGATCTGGAATATTGGCAAATTCCTTTAACCACGACAATGGCACGCGCATCAGAGCCCTATCCCAAACGCTCTGCTGAAACGAATATCGCCTTCGACAATGTCGTGCATATCGGTTATTCCATGTCGCACCATCAGAGTACGTTCCAGTCCCATACCAAATGCAAATCCGCTGTATTGCATGGGATCAACTCCAGCGGCAATTAGGACTTTCGGATTTACCATTCCGCAGCCGCCCCATTCAATCCAGCGGCCGTTAAAGAAGACATCTACTTCGGCGCTCGGCTCAGTAAATGGAAAGAAGGAGGGCCTTAATCGAGTTTGAGCTTGTCCACCGAACATCTTCTGCGCAAATAAATCTAGGGTTCCCTTCAAATGGGCCATAGAAATGCCCCGATCCACAACTAAGCCTTCAACTTGATGAAAGACCGGAGTGTGCGTTGCATCCAACTCGTCGGCGCGGAAAGTGCGGCCCGGGCAGATCACATAGATAGGTGGTTGCTTTTCCAACATCGTGCGAATTTGTACGGGAGAGGTATGTGTGCGCAGGACTAAGTGGGCTTGCGGCGGATCCACAAAGAAAGTGTCTTGCATGGATCGCGCAGGATGATCCGCTGGCATATTCAATGCATCGAAGTTGAGCCACTCCGACTCTAACTCTGGCCCCTCTTCAATTCCATAACCTTGGCCCATGAAGAAGTCACTGATTTCATTGGTCAAAATCGTTAATGGATGCAAACCGCCACGGTGACTTCTAGCGGCTGAAAGCGTCACATCGACCACTTCCTCTAAAAGGGTGCTCGCATCCCTTTCCAATTCAAGCTCATGGTTACGAAGGGTTAGCGCCGCAGCGACTTGCTCCTTAGCTTCGCCGATTATCTTTCCCGCCGCTGCCCGCTCCTGGGCTGGTAAAGATCCAAGTGAACGGCTGGCCTGCGCAAGTGGAGATTTATCTCCGAAATGCGCAATTCGGGCGCTCTTTAGCGCTTCTAGATTCGTGGCCAGAGAGAATGCGGTTAGGGCCGCGCCAACCCAATTTTGCAAATCGCCCTTCGAACTCATGGCGGGAAGTCTACTGTGCGGCTCTAGTTGAGCGCTGAAGTAACACGGAACATAACGATTGCGGCAGCCGCAGCCAGGTTCAAACTTTCCGCATTACCGGCCATAGGAATTCGCACGGATGTAACGCGAGGTGGTAGCGATATCTGGGCCAGCCCTCGGGCTTCATTTCCAAAAATCCAAAGCGATGGTCCGGAGATAGATAGTTCGAGCAGAGAATGCGAGCCATCGGCGCGAAGAGAGAAAATATTGTCATTTGGCCAAATAGCGATCAGCTCTGAAAGTGGAATCTTCTCTGCCACGGGCAAATGCCACAATGACCCAGCGCTAGCTCGCACCACTTTCGGCGAGTAGATATCCACACTATTTTCGGAAGTGATGACCCCTGAGAAGCCAGTTGCATCCGCGGTGCGAATGATCGTGCCGGCATTACCTGGGTCCTGAATCTCATATAGATAGATAAAGTGCGACTTATCGATAATTTCTATCTGTGACAAAGTGTTAATTGGAGTACGGCAAAGGGCCAAGATTCCTTGCGGGGTAACGGTTTCGCCCATCTCACGCATCACCGCGTCAGAAACTTCTACGGTGTTGAGGTGTGCAATATCTAACCCATGAGCGGCGACTTTGCCACGACCTCCAGCGGTTAAATAAAGGGTATCTATAGATGGTGCACCATCAACTTGCGAAGCTTCACGCAGAAATTGCAGACCTTCCGCGACGAAGAGACCAGATTCCTTCCGCTCTTTCTTTCCTCTGGAACTTAAAAGAGCCTTCACTCGTGCGATATGCGGCGAGTGAAGGCTCTCAATCACAATTATTGGGGCTTTAGGCTAAGTTCTGACGCGCTACATCTACCAGAGTCTTGAATGTTTCTGGCTCGTTCGTGGCCAGCTCTGAAAGTACGCGCCGATCTACCTCGACTCCCGCTGCTTTCAGCCCCTGGATAAATCGGTTGTAAGTCAGACCATTGGCGCGACTTGCAGCGTTAATACGTTGAATCCAAAGTTGTCGAAAATCGCCTTTCTTATCTTTACGATCGTTGAAGGCGTAAACCATCGAGTGCGTAACTTGCTCTTTGGCCTTTGCAAAGAGACGTGAGCGCTGCCCGCGATATCCGGCAGCGCGCTCTAAAGTTGTGCGACGCTTCTTGGCGGCGTGAACACCGCGCTTAACTCTTGCCATTTAAGGGCGCTCCTTACTTCAGACCAAGCATGCGCTTGGCCGTAAAAGTAGTGGTTGGTTTGGCAGCTACGTCATTGGTCAGGCGACGGGTCTGTCGTGATGACTTACGTTCTAAGAGGTGGCGCTTACCAGCTCGCTCATGCATGATCTTTCCAGTTCCGGTGATGCGGAAGGTCTTCTTCGCACCACTGTGAGTCTTCATCTTCGGCATTTGGCTGGCTCCCTCTTTTAGGTACAAGTCCTGTTCGTACAATTGGAAAAAACTATTCGGACGCGTCAGCTTTCGCTTCTGCCTTGGCCTTGCGAGCGGCCTTTTGTTCGGCAACTGCTTCGGTCTTTCGCTTAGTTGGTCCCAAAACCATGGTCATATTCCGACCCTCTTGCTTTGGAGCAAATTCCACGAAACCAAACTCTGCAATATCTTGGGCAAGACGTTGCAAAAGTTTGTAGCCCAACTCAGGTCTGGTTTGTTCGCGACCGCGAAATTGCATTGTTATCTTCACCTTGTCGCCACCTCGAAGAAATTTCTCGATGTGAGATCTTTTTGTCTCATAGTCGTGAGCTTCAATCTTTGGTCGCATCCGAACCTCTTTCACGATTATGTGAGTTTGGTTCTGCCGCGCTTCCCGTGCTTTCTGTGCGATTTCGTACTTATATTTTCCGAAATCCATAATTTTGCAAACGGGCGGTTTAGCATCTGGGGCGATCTCGACTAGGTCAAGACCGAATTCATCTGCCATCCGTAACGCGGTATCGATATCAACGACACCGATCTGCTCAGCGGTGGGGCCGATGAGTCGAACTTCGGGTACGCGAATGCGATCATTGATGCGGGCTTCAGTGCTGATACATACTCCTTCTCGGTAGTGAACATCCAGGTAGAGAAATCGCTACAAGTGGAGGCACCGCGAAGGGATAACTAAGATATTTAAACCTTAGATCCACGACATACCAATCCGCCATAGCGATAGAGGTGGGAGCGGTAACTCCGCTTGCAATAGCACTTTCTGCTACTGGTCTGCGGCTAAGGATACTAGAGAAGAGCCAGACTGGGAAATTGCGGCAATTTACCCACCAATTGCATGGACTCCGCCATCCACGTGAATGATCTCCCCCGTGGTTTTTGGCATCCAATCCGAAAGCAGGACAATCGCGGCCTGAGCAGAGGGAACGGGGTCATTGAAATCCCATTCCAGGGCGGACCTTTGGTTCCAGAGAGCCTCAAATTGCTCAAAGCCTGGTATCGATTTTGCAGCAATGGTGCGAAGCGGACCAGCTGCAACGAGATTAACCCTGACGTTTTCAGGTCCTAGATCTCGTGCCAAATATCGGGTGGTGGATTCCAGCGCTGCTTTAGCAACTCCCATCCAGTCATATTTTGGCCATGCCACTGTTGCATCAAAGTCGAGTCCGACCACAGATGCTCCACCTGAGAACATTGGTCGCGCGGCCATGGTCAGCGCTTTGAGTGAATATGCAGAAACATGGACAGCGGTGGCAACATCTTCCCATTTCGTATGTAGAAAATTCCCACCCAGCGCAGCTTCTGGAGCAAAAGCGATCGAGTGAACCACGCCATCCAATTTTGAAAGATGTTCGCCCACGCGAGCCGGTAGCGCCAGCAAATCCTCTTCATTGGTTACATCGAGTTGAATTACTGGCGCGGGCTGTGGAAGTCGGGCAGCTATTCTCTCGGTTAGCCGAAGTACTCGCCCGTATGAACTTAGTACCACGCTGGCACCTTCCTCTTGCGCCAAGCGCGCAATGTGAAAAGCGATCGAAGCCTCCGTAAGTACTCCAGTTACC
>JANXME010000044.1 GCA_025354785.1 Actinomycetes bacterium
AAACCGACCTCGCGAGTTAGATTCATTACAGATTCCGCCGACGCTCCGCTTTCATCGCCAACCCGCAATCCGTAACGCATGGCGTCAAAGCGGGCGAGATTTGAGGAACACTCGCTTGGGGCAATCAAATAGTAGGCAGCCAAGGCATATTCAAAATTAGGACAAGAAACCTCCACAATTTCCGCCCCTGCTTTTGCCAGAAGTTCGAGAGATTCTTCAAAGCGCGAACGAACTCCGGCCTGATATCCATCTCCATTCAACTCTTTCACAACGCCGATCTTCATTCCTTTTACATTGCCACCTTTGGCTGCATTAACTACTGCCGGAACGGGCTGGTTGGCACTCGTTGCATCACGGGCATCATGGCCGGCGATAACTTCATGAAGAAGGGCCGCATCCAAAACGGTGCGAGCGCAAGGGCCGGCTTGATCCAAACTTGAGGAGAATGCAATCAACCCATAACGCGAAACACCGCCATAGGTGGGCTTGACTCCAACGGTGCCGGTAACAGCGGCCGGCTGGCGAATTGAGCCGCCAGTGTCAGTGCCAATTGCCAGTGGGGCTTCGAAAGCGGCGAGCGCAGCAGAAGAGCCACCACCTGAACCACCTGGAATGCGGGTGAGATCCCACGGATTATGCGTTGGTCCATAAGCAGAATTCTCCGTAGATGAACCCATAGCAAATTCGTCCATGTTGGTCTTACCCAAAATAACTACGCCGGCCGATTTTAATTTTGCGACGACGGTGGAGTCAAAGGGAGGACGCCAGCCCTCAAGAATTTTCGACCCGGCCGTCGTTGGAATGCCCTTCATAACCATCACATCTTTTAACGCAAGAGGCACGCCAGCCAGTGGACCCAACTTTTCACCGTTTGCTCTCGCAGCATCAACTTCGCGGGCTTTTCCAAACGCCCCCTCGGTGTCAACAAATAAGAAAGCGTGCACGTCGCCATCAACATCAGAAATGCGATCAAGATGATCTTGCGTTAATTTCTCCGAAGTCGTCTCCCCCGATGCAAGAGCCACGGCCATCTCATTGGCAGAGCGAAATATCATGCTTCCTCCCCCAATATCTGAGGCACTCTAAAACGTTGCTCTTCTTTTGCGGGAGCACCTGAAAGCGCTTGATCTGGGGTAAGGCTTGCGGTTACGACATCGGGGCGGACGACATTGGCTAGCGGCAGAGGGTGAGAAGTCGGCTTCACATCGGCGCTGGCCACCTCTTGAACGCGCGCGACCGCGGTAAGGATTACATCCATTTCAGTAGAGAGGTCGTCGAGTTCCTGATCTGTCATCTCGATGCGAGCTAAGCGGGCTAAATTTGCCACTTCGCCACGGGAAAGGGTGCTCATACTTCCAATCCTATTTATGTAATCGATTAACTGCGAATTTGACCAGTTCCAGTAACGACCCAGGT